>NZ_JAOQJF010000020.1:0-58972 GCF_025567195.1 Alitiscatomonas aceti
TTGGAACAGGTATTAAATTTTTAAAAACAAGATATTCTGAAAAAGAGGAAGGAAAACAATTCATGCGTATGTCGTGGTTTTTTTACAAAAAAACTTGACTGTACAGGCTTTCTATGTTACAATGAGCGGGCGAATGGAAGAACATAGGTCTTTTTTTTATGCTCAATTTTCGATAGCAGGCAGAGAAAAAGGCCGCCTTACAAAGAACTAAACGGAGGTGGAAGTCGTGCGCACAAAGATTACACTGGCATGTACAGAATGCAAGCAGCGCAATTACAACATGACGAAGGATAAGAAAACTCATCCGGACCGCATGGAGACCAAGAAGTACTGCAGATTCTGCAAGAGACACACAATGCACAAAGAAACTAAGTAATCCGGTTTTCAGAAGGACGTGAATTATGGGAGAAACAGCAAGTAATGAGAAAGCCCCCAAAAAGGACTTTATCAAAGGCTTAAAAGCTGAATTCAGCAAGATTATCTGGCCGGATAAAGAAACTCTGACAAAGCAGTCTGTTGTGGTAATAGCAGCAACACTTGTTTTGGGAATTGCGATCGCACTCCTTGATCTGATCATTAAGTTTGGTCTCAATATCGTTATTGGTTAAGGATGAGGTGAAGATATGTCAGAAGCACAATGGTATGTTGTACACACTTATTCCGGATATGAGAATAAGGTAAAAGTTGACATTGAAAAGACAATTGAAAACAGAGGACTTCAGGACCAGATCTTAGAGGTTTCCGTCCCGTTGGAAGAGGTTATCGAACTGAAGAACGGCGCTCAGAAGCAGGTGGAACGCAAGATGTTCCCGGGCTACGTGCTGATCCATATGATCATGAATGATGATACATGGTACGTGGTCAGAAACACCAGAGGCGTGACCGGTTTCGTAGGACCGGGATCCAAGCCGGTGCCGCTCAGCGAGGATGAAATGAGAAACCTCGGATTTAAGACAACCGGAGTCGTCGTTGATTTTGAGGTCGGAGACACCATCGTGGTGATGTCCGGCGCATGGAAGGATACCGTGGGCGTTGTTAAGACCGTCAACGAATCCAGACAGTCCTTAACGATCAACGTCGAAATGTTCGGCCGTGAAACACCGGTAGAACTGAATTTTTCTGAAGTGAAGAAAATGTAGGCTGCGCCCGTTTGCGCAGATGTACGAGTGGGAGGGAAATCCCGACATTACCACATGATTTAGGAGGTGCCTAATTATGGCAAAGAAAGTAACAGGATATATCAAATTACAGATCCCGGCAGGAAAGGCTACACCGGCTCCGCCAGTTGGTCCGGCACTCGGACAGCACGGCGTTAATATCGTACAGTTCACAAAGGAGTTCAACGCCAGAACTGCTGACCAGGGCGACATGGTCATCCCGGTTGTTATCACCGTTTACGCGGACAGAAGCTTCAGCTTCATCACAAAGACTCCGCCGGCTGCTGTATTATTAAAGAAGGCCGCAAAGATCAAATCCGGTTCCGCAGTTCCCAACAAGACAAAGGTTGCTACCCTGTCCAGAGCTGAGGTTCAGAAGATCGCTGAATTAAAGATGCCGGATCTCAACGCTGCAAGCATTGAGGCTGCTACCAGCATGATCGCCGGTACTGCCCGTTCCATGGGTATCGTTGTAGAGGATTAATCCGGAAGCAGCAGGCTGTTTTCGCTGAGGGGCATATCCCCATACAGTGACAAATACGTGGGAGGGAGAACTCCCGACAATACCACAGGAGGTTATTTAGAATGAAAAGAGGAAAAAGATACGTAGAAGCGGCAAAAGCTATCGACCGCGCTACTCTTTATGATACAGCAGACGCTATCGCACTTGTAAAGAAGGCTGCTGTTGCAAAATTCGATGAAACTATCGAGGCTCACTTAAGGACTGGCTGTGACGGCCGTCATGCTGACCAGCAGATCCGCGGCGCTGTTGTTCTGCCGCACGGAACTGGTAAGACTGTACGTATCCTTGTATTCGCAAAGGGACCCAAGGCTGACGAGGCATTAGCAGCAGGTGCTGACTTCGTTGGTGCTGAGGAGCTGATCCCGAAGATCCAGAACGAGGGCTGGTTAGATTTCGACGTTGTTGTCGCTACACCGGATATGATGGGCGTTGTTGGACGTCTTGGCCGTGTACTTGGACCCAAGGGCTTAATGCCGAACCCCAAGGCCGGAACTGTAACCATGGACGTTACAAAGGCCATCAACGAGATCAAAGCTGGTAAGATTGAGTACAGACTCGATAAGACAAACATTATCCACGTGCCAGTAGGTAAGGCTTCTTTCACAGAAGAACAGTTAGCGGACAACTTCCAGACGCTTATGGATGCGATCATGAAGGCAAAACCGAGCACAGTAAAGGGCGCTTACTTAAAGAGCGTTACTCTTACTTCCACAATGGGCCCGGGCGTAAAGTTAAACGTTGCCAAGCTGGTGAACTAATAACTGCCTGAAAAAGTGATTGACAATCCAGATATAATATGTTAGAGTATTCGAGTATTGAATGCCGAAGACAGCAGGTGCCGTAAGGCGTAAGATGAAAACACCTGCCGAGGAATGTACAAAACTCACATGCAGAATTTTGTAAACCTCTCTGTCTCAGCGGCAGGGAGGTTTCCTTGTATATACAGGAATCTGATGCTGTGACGGCTTTACAATGCTGGCAGCCGCATCCAGGCGTGACCCGCCGGGAGAGCAGCTGCGAAAAATAAAACAGGAGGTAAACCATTCATGGCAAAAGTTGAATTAAAGCAGCCGGTTGTAGCTGAGATCGCTGAGCTTTTTGACGGAGCAGCTTCCGCAGTAGTTGTTGACTACCGTGGATTAACTGTTGAGCAGGATACCGCTCTTCGTAAACAGTTAAGAGAAGCAGGCGTTACTTATAAGGTATATAAGAACACCATGATCCGCTTCGCAGCGAAGGGAACCGCTTTCGAAGCTCTTGAGCCGAATCTTGAAGGACCGACAGCCCTGGCTGTATCCAAGACAGACGCAACAGCTCCGGCCAGAATCTTAGCAAACTTCGCTAAGACAGCTGACAAGCTTGAATTAAAAGGCGGTGTCGTAGAGGGAACTTACTACGATGCAAAGGCGATCAATGTGATCGCTTCCATCCCGTCCAGAGAGGTTCTTCTTGGAAGACTTCTTGGCAGCATGCAGTCCCCGATCGCAAACTTCGCACGCGTTATCAACCAGATCGCAGAGAAGAACGGCAGTTCTGCAGAGGCATAGGCCGAAAGCAGCTTAGTGAGCGCGAGCGGAACGCGAAGCGCGAGCTTAGCGCGAGGCCGTTCCCGACCCTTAATGAGCGGGAGCGCAGCGAGCGCAAATTTAGTGGAGGGAACCTTCCCATAGGCGCGGGTGTAGCGAAAGCCGTTCCCGACAAGAGGAGGGAACATCCCGTGGGCGCGGACACTGTAAGATCCGTTCCCGACGCAGCATAACGCTGCAAGGTTTTTGGAAACAAAACGTGAAAATAAATAATTAATGGAGGTAAATCATAATGGCAAAGTTAACAACAGCTGAATTTATCGAAGCTATCAAGGAATTATCCGTATTAGAGTTAAACGAGTTAGTAAAAGCATGTGAGGAAGAGTTCGGTGTATCCGCAGCAGCAGGCGTTGTTGTAGCAGCAGCAGGCGCTGGCGCAGCAGCTGAGGAAGAGAAGACTGAGTTCGACGTTGAGCTTACAGAGGTAGGCCCGAACAAGGTTAAAGTTATCAAGGTTGTTCGTGAAGTAACTGGTCTGGGCTTAAAGGAAGCTAAGGACGTTGTAGACGGCGCTCCGAAGGTTCTTAAGCAGGGCGCTTCCAAGGAAGAGGCTGAGGACATCAAGACAAAACTTGAGGCTGAGGGTGCAAAGATCACTCTTAAGTAATTTAAGAAATGATGATAAAAGAAGCCGCAGGTGGGTGACCATCTGCGGCTTCTTTCATGGAAAGGGCTGTCTGGTCCGCAGATCCTTCCGGAAACCACACTGCAAAACTGGAAGAAACCATAAAACCATGTGGAAAGACGGATGCATCTGTGATAGAATGGAACTGGATTCTTAAGGATTTTCCGCGCGCAGCCGTACAGAAAGAAAAGCCGCGGCAAAGACAGAGTACAACAACGGCCGCAGGCCGGAAAACAAAGGAGATTGACCACATGCTGGATGAGTTGATAAAGAGATATCCCATACTGGAACGTGTCCGGGAGGACATTGAGGCTGTTTATGGGATCCTGGAGCGCTGCTATGAAAACGGCGGGAAGCTTCTGATCGCAGGAAACGGCGGAAGCGCGGCTGACGCGGAGCACATCGTGGGCGAGCTGATGAAGGGCTTTGTGAAGCGCCGCCCAGTGACGGAAGAGATGAAAGAGGCGCTTGAGAAAGCGGACCCTGTGCGTGGGAAGGAGCTCTCTGAAAAGCTCCAGGGCGGCCTTCCGGCCATTGCCCTTGTGGACCATGCCGCTCTTTCCACGGCCTTTGCCAACGATGTGGACGGGATGCTTTCCTACGCCCAGCAGGTCAACGGTTACGGAAAGCCCGGGGACGTATTTTTAGGGATCAGTACCTCGGGGAATGCGGAGAACGTGATGTATGCGGCAGTGACGGCAAAAGCAAAGGGAATGCAGGTCGTGGGACTCACAGGAAAGGACGGCGGGAAGCTGGCAGGGATCGCCGACGCAGCCGTCATTGTCCCGGAAATGGAAACGTATAAGATCCAGGAGCTTCATCTCCCGGTGTACCATGCGCTGTGCCTGATGCTGGAACACCGGTTTTATGAGCAGTAGGGGACCGGGGGCGGCATGAAGAGACGGGAATGGATTTTACTGATCATCCTGTCCATAACCGTGATGGCCTCGGTACTGATCGGAGTTGGACAGGTATATATAACGGGACCGGAAGGCGTCCGCTTAAAGGCAGACCAGACACTCTGGCTGTTTTTTGAGACGGCAGCCCTGTTTTGCGTATCCTTTTTTATCATACGCACGGCACAGACCAAGTGGCTGCGCTTCCTTTTGCTGTCGTTTATGACCATGGGATTTTTATGGATCCACCAGGTATTTCTCCCGGTGCTGGTATCCGGGGCCTACCTGGCGGCCGTGATCCGGTGCGGCAGCGCGCTGAGGCGTCTCCTGGACCGGCACAGACGCCTTCCGGAATACCATGGGGTCACATGCATGGCAGATCTTACCCTGGGCTGCGGCCTTCTGATCACAGTGTTCTGCCTCATGTCCCTGGCAGGGATCGGAAGCATTGAGAACACCAGACTGGCGGTCCTGGTCCTGCTGGCCTTGTCGTTCCTTCCGGCAGTTTCCGGATCGGAGGCCAGGGCCAGAGCCAGGGCCGGTTACGGCGGCTTCTGGAGGGAACGGAAGCCCATGACCGTGGGAGTTTCCCTGTGCCTGGCTTTTTTCTTTGCCATGGTGCTCCTGCAGGCGGGGCGCATGAACATCTGCGCCGATTATGATTCCCTCCACTATGGACTCCGGTCTGAGTATATTTTAAACGACGGCGGCGGGATCTACGAGGATCTGGGAAGCGTCAATGTAGTCTATACGTACTCCAAGGGCCTGGAGATCCTGCTGCTTCCCATTTCGGGCCTTCCCTCGTACAGCTTTTTCCTCAGCGCGCAGCTCTGGATGACCGTGGGCCTTCTCCTGACGGCCGGAAAGATCGCTGGTCTTTTTGTAAACCGCCGTCATGGCCTTTTGTGTCTGGCGCTGCTGGCGTCGGTGCCCGGGATCATGAACATGTCGGTCACGGCGAAAACCGATTCGGCCACGGCCCTGTTCCAGCTGATCATGATCTATTTCCTGCTCCTTTATATCAGGCGGCAGAAGACGTATTGGCTGGTACTGGCGGGAAACGCATTTTTCATGACCATGGTCTTAAAGCCCACGGCCCTGGTATTCTCTACCATCGTGGGGGGAACGGCGTTCCTCTGCATGGTGTTCATGAAGCGGCTGCGGATCCAGTGGAAGGAGCCGTTTTTCCTGGGATGGATCCCCATGCTCTCCATGTGGGCGCTGGTGTGGCTGAGGACCTGGCTTCTCACGGGGCTTCCTGTGACGTCGGTGTTCTATTCCATCTGGAATAAGCTGGGCTTCGTGGTCCGCTATCCGTTCCGGTTTGACGATCTGCCGTCCAATGGCGGCTCCCTGTTCTCCATAAGCGGAGTGAAGCATTTTTTAAAGCGTCTCTACGGCGTTCTGCTGGCTCCTGTGGGAGAGGATATGGCCCATGTCTGGATCGCCTGGGGGACTCCGATCCTTCTGATCTTTCTGGTCCTGTTCCTTGTCGTGCTTCTGGCCAGGACGCGCCGGTTCCGGAAAACGGAGGAAAAGCCCTTTTGCTGCCTGGTCTGGATGTTTCTGGCATGCGGAGTGGCCAGCCTGGCGGCCCTGTACCTTTTATGGCAGGTGGACGGCAACTACTTTATCCTTTTATACGCCCTTTTCGGGATCCTGGCGGCGGTTGCCATTGGGAAGCTGGAGAGCCGCTTCCTGGCCCGCTCTGTGGTAAAGCTTCTGATCCCGGCGGTGCTCTTTAATGTGACGGTGACCGGGGTCTCCAACTGGAAGGGAGCTCTGGGCCTGTCCCCGGTGAAGCTGGTCCACAAGGGCTATTTTGACCACTGGCAGCAGGAAAAGGAGAACATGGCCTTAAAGGGCAATGAAAAGATCTGGGAGATCCTGGAGGCGGATCCGGAAACCAGGGTGCTGGTATTCGGGCAGCAGCCGGAAATGCTGATGTTCCCATGTAATACCCAGAGCTATACGGATGTGGAGGGAAGCGGCGGAAACTTTTATGTTTCTGCCAGCCCCGAGGCCATGGTGAGCTTCATGGACCATGCGGGCACCGATTATGTGTACCTGGGAAGCGGGTTTTTGCGGCCTGGGACCGAGGGCTGGAGGAATGTCACGGCCATGATCCAGAGCGGCTATGTGACCGATGTGTTTTATGAGAACGGAAACGGACTGGGACGCTTTACGGCGGACCCGGCCGTGGGAAAGGCAGAAGAAGAACTGGCGGATTTTGTGACAAAATACTGGCCGGGAGAACAGCAGTAAGGGGAATGACATGGAAGTACTTCATAGGATCGCGGAAGAGTTTGAAAAAAGAAAGGATGACCTGCTGGTCTTTGCCCTGCTCCTGGGCTTTGGCTTCTTTATAAACAGGGGGGTGGAGCTGAAGGGGCTTTACATGGACGACCTGTATTTGTGGTCCTGTTATGGGGAACAATCCTTCCGGGAGTTTGTATTTCCCATGGGAGGCACCCGGTTCCGGTTCGTCTTTTACCTGGCGGCGTGGCTGGAGCTGTTTTTCCTGGGGAACCATGTGACATGGATGGTGCCCTTCAACATCGTTTTAAACAGTATCATCGCCTGGTCCCTGTACAGGATCTTTGTGAAGGTCAGCAGCGGAAGGAAGTTCGTAAGCCTGGCCCTGGCGGCGGCTTATCTGCTTTCCAGGATGAGCTATTACCAGATCGGCCAGTTTTACGGCCTGATGGAGAGCCTGGGCCTGTGGGCGGCTGTGGGGCTTCTGTACGGCGTGTATGTGTACGTCAATGAAAAGAGGGCCAGTGCCTATTTCTGGGCCAACGGCCTGTATTTCCTGGCCAGCTTCATCCATGAGCGGTATATGGTGCTTCTGCCGGTGCTGCTTTTGGGTCTGGTGTTTGGAAGATGGGCAGGGATCAGGGAAAAAAGAAGCCTGGAATGGAACGCCGGATCCCCGGAGGAGGAAGAGGTCCGCAGAGATGCCGGACGGAGCCGCTCCAGGGCCAGCCGCTCCGGATCTCCCAGGGCAGGCCGTTCCGGAGGTCCCGGGCCGGGACGGAAGCCAGGTGCGTCCTCTTCCGGCGTGTCCGGCTGGCTTCTGCTGGCTGTGACGGCGGCCACGGCGGTCCTCATCCAGGTGATCCGCCTTTTTACCATCGGGACCCTGTCTCCGGCAGGGACCGGGGGCACCGATGTGGCCGATACCTTTAAGATCTCAGATGCCATTGCCCATGCCTGGGAGCAGGCGGCCTTTGTGTTCGGAAGAAACTCCGGACCGGACTATCTCTGTATCGAGCCCTTTGCCAAGGCGCCGTCGGATATCCGCTTTCTGATCCTGGCCTCCAACGCGGTCCTGGGACTGGCGGTCCTTATTTTCCTTATCGGTATGATCCGGGACCGGGGAAGGGTCCTGGCCCATGGAAGGAACCTGGTGCTGTTTCTGGCCTTCATCGCCCTCTGCATCGGTTCCTCCAGCGTGACCATCCGGGTGGAAATGCGCTGGGTATATGTGGTCTATGCGGCGGCCCTGCTGGTGCTGGCTTATATGACCTCCCTTATGGGCCCGGCCGGGTTTCTGGCCATCCTTTATGCGGCCCTCATATTCCCGGCGGAGACGTATTACCGGGAGCACTGGTCCAACCTGTATCTGTGGCCGGATCAGATGAAGTACAATTCCCTGGCTGAGGAAACGGTGGAAAAATATGGAGACGATATTTTTGATAAGCAGGTCTATATCATCCGGGACACCTATGAGATCAGCGAGTTCACGGCAGAGACCTTTTTAAAGGTATATGACAGGGATGGAAAGGGAAAGAACACAGAGCTCCGGTTCATAGACAGTGACTTTGATCTTCCGGAGATCACGGACGATATGGTCATCCTGGGCGAGGATCCGGAGGCCAACGGGTTCCAGGATGTGACGGAGTTCGTAAAGACCAGGCGGTTCAACCTGGCCTATGGAAGCTATGACGACGGCTGGATCGATGAGAAGGCCCGGATCGTGTTTGAAAACGGAGACCATGACGGTCTGGTGCTCCGCTGCTATTATCCCGGTAAAATTACGGGAGACCAAATATGCAGGATCCGTCTCAATGGAAAGCAGATGCCGGATCTGGTGTTCACGGATAATAATATGGAATATGAGATCCCGGCGGCTCCCCATCAGACCATTTCCCTGGAGTTTTCCTGTAATTTTTACGTGAAGGACGCCAAGGAGAGAAGAGGAGAGGACCGCCTTTCCATGATCGTTTCCATGGAGGAAAAATAGGGGATACAGAAGAACAGAAATATTGACAGAGGGCTCCAGGACCGGACGGATACGGCGCGGTCCTGGAGCGAAAGTGAAATGACAAGGAGAAACTAGATGGAAGGACAACAAAGTATGGTCCTATGGATCATGTTTGCAGCCGGGATGATGTTTTCCGTGCTGCTGATCATGGCATGGATCTTTATAAAAAGGACGGCCTATCTGTCTCCGGTAAAGCGGGAGCTGAAAAAGGAGAAGCAGTGGCTGCGCCGGGGCGAATACAATGCGGCCATGGTCAAGGGCCGTCAGAACCTGGAGCTGCTTTTTAAGGTGGTGGCCGCCAACAACGGGATCCGGCTGGATAATACGGCGGCGGCCCAGGCCAACGCCAGAAGCGTCCAGGAACGGAACCACGGGTGCAGAGGCCGGGCGGGAAGGAACCGGGTCATGACCCATCAGCAGTTTGGCTGGTGGATGGAGGAGAACGGATACCTGGACCGGGTGGCCAAATGGGAAATGAACCAGGTACGCCTCATCGGAAACAAGGCGGTCCATGAAAACTTTATTTCCAAGGAGGACGCCTGGAACCAGTATAATTATCTGGAGGATATTTTAAAGCTGGTGTCGGAAAAGCATCCGGTGGGCGGAAAGCGGAAAGGCGGAGCCAGGAGCCGCGGAACGGAGCGGGGCCCCAGGGTGCCGGAGGCGGAAGGCGGGAGAAAGGCCCAGAAAAAAAATGGAAAAGAGGGCCGGGACCGGAACGGAAAAAAGGACGGGGCCGGGGAAAAGCCTGGGAACGAGAAAAAGTCTGGAAATGAAAAAAAGCCTGGGAACGAGAAAAAGTCCGGAAATGAAAAAAGGCCTGGAAATGAGAAAAAGACCGGAAACGGGAAAAGACCGGAAAACGGGAAAAAACCTGGAAATGAGAAAAAACCAGAAAATGGAAAAAAGCCTGGAAATGAAAAAAGACTAGAAAATGATAAAAAGTCCGGGAACGGAAAAAAAGACGGGCAGGCGGCAGCAAAATCCCAGGCGGCAGGAAAGCCCCAGATGACAGAAAAGCCCCAGCTAAAGCCTCAGGCGGAGCCGGAAGGCAGGGAAAAATCCCTCCAGGAGCTCCAGGAACCCGGCAAGACGGCGAAAAAGCCGTCCAGACGGAGAAGAAAAAAGCCAAAGGCTCCAGAACTGTCCAAGACTCTGGGACTTCCAGAGGCAAAAAAGCCAGAAGCGGCGGCTCCGGAAGAGAAGAAGGAGCTTCCCGCTCCCGAGGGACAGAAGGAACCGGCAAAAAAGTCTGGAAACCATCGCCGCCGCCGCAGGCGGAAACCGGCGGGAGCGTCTCCGTCAGCCGGAGGTACCCAGGGAACCGTGGCCGCTGTGGCGGCAAAGGGGTAGAAAAACCGGAAAAAATCTGCTATACTGGCTAAAAATGGCGGGAAGAGCCGCTTCCCCCGGAGGACCAAATGAAAGCATACAGAAAATATATGTACGTGGGGCTGCCGGTTCTGGGCGTCCTGTTTTACCTTTTTTATCTGCACCAGGCGGCCATTGATCTGGTTTATTCCGATTATATCCGCCTCACCCTCTCCTATCTGCCGGACGTGTGGGATCCGGAAAAGTTTTTCGTTCCGGATCTTCTCACCAGGATCCCGGTGAATTTCCTGGAGCGGGCGGTCAATGTGGAGCTCTTTGGATACAGTGTGACCTTCGACCGGGTCCTGGGCGTCCTGGGCTTTGGCCTGTCTGCCCTGATCCTGGGGGCTTACAGCAGAAAAATGAGGATCGGAGCCGGATGGTTTACGGCCATGATGGTCTTCATGTTCAGCCTGAATAAATGGGAAATGCTCTATAATGGGACAGGCTGGGCCCATTTCCTGGCCTTTGGATGTTTCTTCTATAATTATTACGTCCTGGAGCGGGTCTATGGAAGCGGAGGAGAAAAAAAGGGAGATATGGCCCGGCTCCTGGTCCTTCCGGTTCTGGTGACCATCGGCGTTGCCGGGCCGTACTGCGCCATCTACATCATGACCCTGGTGCTGGCGTATCTGTTTGTCTGCTTCAGAAAGCAGACGGGCTGGAAGCGGACCGCTCTCCTTCTGGCCACAGCGGTGCTGCCGCTTGTTTTATATCTGTGGAGCAATTCCATGGCGGTGTATGAATATTCCGGGGCTGTGGAGGGCTCCATGGTGGAGGCGCTCCGGGAGGATCCTGTATTCTTCCTGAAATTCCTCTTAAAGTCCTTTGCCTCCATGATCTTCGGCGTGGAGCTGATCAACCGGCATATGGCGGAGGTTCCCGGGATCGTATGGTGCCTGGCAGGAGCTTTGGTGGCGGCCGCTTATTTTCTGGCGCTGTGGATGAATTTTTACTATGGGATCGAAAAAAGGACGCTGTTTCCGCTGATGCTACTGGCGGGAGGCGGAATGAACCATCTGATGGTGCTGGTGAGCCGCTGGATCTTTATGCCCCGGGACGCCTACGGCATGAGCTCCCGGTATGCGCTCCAGTATCAGATCGGCATCCTGGGAATTTTTCTGACCTTCGCCCTGGTATTCCAGCAGCAGAGGGCCGGAAGGACTTCTGGAGACCGGGAGGAGGACGGGCGGATACCCCGTGAACATGGGAAGGGTCCGAGGGCCCGGAACCGGGCGGAGAGGCCCATGGCCCCGTGGGTGCGGGCGGCGGCCCTCATGGCGGCGGCCCTGTTCCTTGGAGGAAACCTCATGACCACAGCAGAGGAGCTTTCCTTTGCAAAGCACAGGAAGCAGCACAATATAAACGATGTAAAGCCTGTGGTCTTAAACTTTGAAAATGAAACGGACGAGGCGCTGGAGACGGCCCTCGAATACCATAAGCCGGGGATCCGGGAGGCGCTTTCCATCTTAAAAGAAAACGGATGGAACGTCTTTGGAGAAGCAGGCGGAAATACCATGGAATCTGGAGGGAAAAAATGAAAGTAGTAATTCTGGCAGGCGGATTTGGAACAAGGATCAGTGAGGAGAGCCACTTAAAACCAAAGCCAATGATCGAGATCGGGGAAAAACCGATCCTCTGGCACATCATGAAATATTACTCCCAGTTCGGATATAATGAGTTTATCATCTGTCTGGGCTATAAGCAGTATGTGGTCAAGGAGTTCTTTGCGGATTACTTCCTTCACACCTCCGACGTGACCTTTGACCTGGCCAACAACAGCATGAAGGTCCATAATAACTATTCAGAGCCCTGGAAGGTGACGCTGATCGATACGGGTCTCAACACCATGACCGGCGGCCGCGTAAAACGGATCCGTCCCTATGTGGGAGACGAGCCGTTTATGCTGACCTACGGCGACGGCCTTTCCAATATCGACTTAAAGGCCCTGGAGGAGTTCCACCGGTCCCACGGAAAGACGGCCACCATCACCGCTGTGAACATCGGCCAGAGATTCGGCGTCCTGGACATGGACGAGGCCGGCGCTATCCATGCCTTCCGCGAGAAGAATGACGACGACGGCAGCCTTATCAATGGAGGCTATATGGTGATGAATCCCAGCGTGTTCGATTACATCGAGGGAGACGACACGGTATTTGAGCAGGCGCCCCTGAGAAATCTGGCCTCCGACGGAGAGCTGATGGCGTACCGCCATGAGGGCTTCTGGAAGTGCATGGATACCCAGAGAGAGAAGCAGCAGCTGGAAGAGATGTGGCAGTCCGGAAAGGCTCCCTGGAAGATCTGGGAATAGGAGATCATATGGATTTAAGAGAAGTATTTGAGTTTTATAAAGGAAAAAAGGTTCTGGTCACAGGCCATACGGGCTTTAAGGGCGCGTGGCTCTGCCGGATCCTCATAAACGCCGGGGCAGAGGTCACCGGCTATTCCCTGGAGCCGCCCACAGCTCCGGACCTGTTTTCCATGGCTGGCCTGGAGGGAAGGATGGATTCAGTCATTGGAGATATCCGGGATCTGGACCATTTAAAAAGGACCTTTGAAAAGGCGCAGCCGGAGCTGGTCCTGCATCTGGCAGCCCAGCCCATTGTCCGGGATTCCTATAAGGATCCGGTCTACACCTATGAGACCAATGTCATGGGCACTGTAAATATCCTGGAGTGCGTGCGGCTGTTTCCGTGTGTACGGTCGTTTTTAAACGTGACCACAGATAAGGTCTATGAAAATATGGAGTGGGAATACGGCTACCGGGAGAACGACCGGCTGGACGGCTACGATCCCTATTCCAACAGTAAGTCCTGTTCAGAACTGGTGACCCACAGCTATAAAAAGTCCTTTTTTGAGGACGGACGCTGTGCCATCTCCACCTGCCGGGCGGGAAATGTCATCGGCGGAGGGGATTTTGCCAATGACAGGATCATACCGGACTGTGTCCGGGCGGCCATGAAAAAGACGGATATCATCGTCCGCAATCCCCATTCCACCAGGCCCTTCCAGCATGTGCTGGAGCCCCTGGCCGTTTATATGGCCGTGGCAAAGGCCCAGTATGAGGATGGGAAGTATGCGGGCTATTATAACGTGGGCCCCGACGATAAGGACTGTGTGACCACCGGCCAGCTGGTGGACCTGTTCTGCGAGGCCTGGGGAGACGGCCTTTCCTGGACCAGCCAGAGCGACGGAGGTCCCCACGAGGCGAATTTCTTAAAGCTGGACTGCTCCAGGGTAAAGCGCGTCTTTGGATGGACGCCGCGCTGGGGAGTAAAGGACGCCATCCGCCTGACCGTGGAGTGGTGCCGGGAATATGAAAAGGATCCGGCAGATCCCCGGGTAACGGAGATCATGGACCGCCAGATCGGAGAGATGTTCCAGAGCCGGGGGCTTTGATCCCGGAGCAGGCCCAAAAGCCGCCGGACTGGCGGACGCACAGCCTGTACAGAAAAAATGGAGGAAAAAACAGATGTTTGAAAATAAGACAGAAGCCCAGGCCCGGGAAGAGATCCTGGCCATGGTGGCTGAATATGCAGACCGGTTCCATAACCAGACAAAGGAGTTTTCCCCGGGAGACCGGATCCCCTATGCGTCCAGAGTTTACGATAAGCAGGAGATGGTGAACCTGGTGGACAGCTCCCTGGAGTTCTGGCTCACCTCCGGCAGATACACCGATGAGTTTGAGAAGAAGCTGGCAGAATACCTTCATGTGCGGTACTGCTCCCTGGTAAACTCCGGCTCCTCCGCCAACCTGGTGGCCTTCATGGCCCTGACCTCCCCCCTTCTGGGCGAGAGACGGGTAAAGCGCGGCGATGAGATCATCACCGTGGCCGCCGGATTCCCCACCACTGTGACCCCGGCGATCCAGTACGGCGCGGTGCCGGTGTTCGTGGACGTGACCATCCCCCAGTACAACATCGACGTTTCCATGCTGGAGGCGGCTCTTTCTGAAAAGACAAAGGCTGTGATGTTAGCCCATACCCTGGGAAATCCCTTTGATCTCCAGGCAGTGAAGGAGTTCTGTAAAAAACATGATCTCTGGCTGGTGGAGGATAACTGCGACGCCCTGGGAACCCGGTATACCATCGATGGTGAGGAGAAATTTACCGGTACGGTGGGAGATATCGGAACCTCCAGCTTCTACCCGCCCCATCATATGACCATGGGAGAGGGAGGCGCCGTCTATACAGACAACGCCCTGCTCAATAAGATCATCCGTTCCTTCCGCGACTGGGGAAGGGACTGCGTATGCCCCTCCGGCCGGGACAATCTCTGCGGCCACCGGTTTGACCGCCAGTACGGCGAGCTGCCTCTGGGCTACGACCATAAATATGTGTATTCCCACTTCGGCTATAACTTAAAGGCAACGGACATGCAGGCTGCCATCGGCTGCGCCCAGCTGGATAAGTTCCCGTCCTTTGTGGAGCGGAGACGCCATAATTTCGACCGGTTAAAGGCAGCCCTGGCCGGAACGGAGGAGAAGCTGATCCTTCCGGAGGCAGCAGACCATTCCCGTCCAAGCTGGTTCGGCTTCCTGATCACATGTAAAGAGGGCGTGGACCGGAACCGGGTGGTCCAGTATGTGGAGGACCATGGTGTCCAGACCCGGATGCTGTTTGCCGGTAATCTCACAAAGCATCCGTGCTTCGATGAGATGCGGGCAGAGAAAAAGGGCTACCGGATCGTGGGAGAATTAAAGAACACGGACCGGATCATGGCGGATACCTTCTGGGTGGGCGTATATCCGGGCATGACCGACGAAAAGATCGACTATATGGCAAAAGTGATCAAAGAGGGACTTGAGCAGTGAGCGAAGAGATGAAATATGACCTTTCGGGGGTCCATGCGGTCAATTTAAAGCTTTTAAAGGAGATCGACCGGATCTGCCGGAAATATAAGATCAAATATGCCCTGGACTCGGGGACGCTTCTGGGGGCCATCCGCCACGGCGGCTTTATCCCCTGGGACGACGATGTGGACGTGGTCTTTACCAGGGCCAATTATGAAATGTTCAAAAAGGTGGCGCGGCGGGAGCTGCCGGAGGGCATGTCCTTTGTGGAGCCTGACGAATATCACGGCGGGAAGGCCTTTTATGATTTTGTTTCCCGGGTGACCTATGATAAAAGCCAGAAATTTGAGGATTCCGGGAAGATGGCGTTTTATGACGATAAGATCACCCGCCTCAATGTGGATCTTTTTATCCTGGACCCGCTTCCGGATAAGGCCATTCCCAAAAAGATCACCAAGCTCCTGCACTGTGTGGTCTATGGGCTGGCCCTGGGACACCGGTGGAAGATCGAGCTTTCCGATTATAAGGGGATCATGAAGCTGTTTGTGGCCGTGCTGTCCGCCGTGGGAAGGCTGATCCCGTTCCCGGTGATCTATAAGCTATGGAAGGCCCTATGCGCCAAGGATAAGAATAAAAATACCGGCCTCTACTTTTACACCAACTACGCTCCGGATTATTTCTATGTGGAGATGAAAAAGGAGTGGGACGATACGGTGGAAGAGATCTCCTTTGAGGATACGAAGCTCTTTATCCCCACAGGCTGGGAGCATCAGCTTACCCAGGTATATGGGGATTATATGAAGCTGCCTCCAAAGGAAAAGCAGGTGCCGGAGCATTCAGACATGGAGATAAAGATTTATGGTTAAACTGCTTTCCGTTGTGGTGTCCGTGTATAATGAGGAACTGGCCCTTCGGGAGTTTTACCAGGAGACGGGGGCCGTATTAAAGGCCCTGCCGTCCTCCTGGGATTACGAGCTTCTATTCGTAAACGATGGCAGCGCCGACCGGTCCCTGGAGATCCTCCGGGAGCTGGCCCGCCGGGATGACCGGGTGAGGGTGGTGGAGTTTTCCAGGAATTTCGGCCATGAGGCTGCCATGATCGCTGGCATCGACTATGCCCGGGGAGACGGCATCGTCTGCATGGATGCAGACCTCCAGCATCCGCCGGAGTGCCTTTTGGAGATCGTGGAAAAATTTGACCAGGGCTATGAAGTCATCAGCATGGTCCGCATGAAGAATAAAACCGCCGGCCTGGTGAAAAATATTACCTCCGCCGCCTTTTATAAGCTGATCAACCATTTATCCGACGTGAAGTTTGAACCCAACGCCTCGGATTTTTTTGCTGTCAGCAAAGCCGCGGCCGACGTTCTGCGGAACAATTACCGGGAGAAG
Organism: Alitiscatomonas aceti; assembly: GCF_025567195.1. Lineage (NCBI taxonomy): Bacteria > Bacillati > Bacillota > Clostridia > Lachnospirales > Lachnospiraceae > Alitiscatomonas > Alitiscatomonas aceti. The sequence continues at coordinate 16,610 of NZ_JAOQJF010000020.1, forward strand.
GTGCGTTTCTTAAGGGGCTACGTCCAGAGCGTGGGATTTAACAGGACCACGATCCAGTACGAGGCCAGACCACGGTTCGCAGGAGAGAGCAAGTACAGCTTAAGGAGCCTGTTCCGGTTTTCCATCAACACGATCCTGTGCTTTTCCGACATGCCCTTAAAGCTGGGGATCTATTCCGGCTGCGCGGTGGCGGTCTTCGGCCTTCTGATGATGGCCTATACCATCTGGACCTGGGCCAAATATGGAACACCCAGCGGCTATGCTACAATCGTGGTGCTGATGTCCTTTATGTTCGCCATGCTGTTTGTGATCGTGGGGATCATTGGGGAGTATATTGCGATCCTGTTTTCCGAGCTGAAGGACCGCCCGATCTACATCGTAAAGAGCACAGAAAACATGGAATCAGAAGAGAAAGTTACGAAATCCTAAATAATTTATGATATTTTGAAAAAAGGGCTACAAAAACCCAGAGGAATCGTATATAATACGTGAGTATGTAAAAAGGTCTGCCAAAGCCTGCTTTCCAATGATTTTGGCGGATCGGTGGAACTGAAATGACAGGAGGAGATCATAATGAAATTATTAAAGAGAATGGCTGTACTGGGCCTGGCAGTCCTGGCCCTCAGTGCATGTACAAAGAGCAGCGAGGAATCTGAGACTGTGACAGGAAACGAGGTGGATCCGGCAAAGCAGTCCGCCATGGATGAGGTGGACGAGACGCTGGCCCGTGAGGATAATATTTTGGTAGAGGATGAGACAGAGCCCAAATCCTTATATGAGTGGGATCAGGTAAAAGATGAGACAGACACCCTGTTCGCTGATGCAGATCTGTATCCCCAGACCGTGAAGATGGAGTTTGCAGCGGATGAGGCTTCCATGACCATCGACTTAAGCTGGGTATTAAAGAATGGAACGTCTGAGGAAGAGGCAGAAGAGTATGCGGCTATGATGGTGAAGCAGTTCAATGATATCGTTGCCGTTCAGAGCACAGAGCTGGAGAATTCCTCTGATTCCTCCTTCGGTACTCTCTGGAACCAGTTCGCACTGAATGTGAAGGTGGGCACAGAGGACGGAAAGTGGCTTGTGGATAAGAGCTACAAGGCAGGCGGAAAGATCGACCTGGCAATGCCAGAGGCAGAGAGCCAGGATGGTCCCGAGGATGTGGCAGAGGACGTTCCGAAGAAGGAAGTAAAGGAGCCCAAGGCCACAAAAGAGGCGAAATAAGAAAGAAGAAGAAAAGAATGGGAGCAGAGATAGATCTGCTCCCGTTTTTTTGTCCCTTATTTTCTGCACTGATCCATAAAGTACTGGAAGATGGGCAGGGAATCCACACAGTTTTCCGGGTTGGTGACCGGACCGGTCATACGCTCCGGATGCCACTGGACGGCCCAGATGGGAAGGCTTACGTGCTCCACAGCTTCTACGATGGAATGGCCGTTGGCATCGGACCAGGCCACAGCCGTCAGATCCTTTCCCAGGTCCTTTAAAGCCTGGTGGTGGTAGCTGTTGATCTCCAGGGATTCCCCGAAGAGACGGCCCAGGATGGAGTCCTTTTTTAAGGTCACCGGATGGCATACGCCCTTGGCGTGCTCGCCGCCCAGTTCATCAGGGATATCCTGGTACAGGGTGCCTCCAAAATAGGCGTTCAGCACCTGGACGCCGCGGCAGATGCCGAAGATGGGCTTTTTCCGGTCCACAAAGGCCTTGATGAGCTTCCATTCCAGATCATCCCTTAAGGGATCCGTAATAACAAAATCGTATTTCAGCTCTTCGCCGTAAAGGGCAGGGGCCACGTCTTTTCCGCCGGAAAGCAGAAGACCATCTGCCAGATCGGCATATTCCTCCGCGCAGTCATTGTTTACGGCTAAGAGAGGGATGCCGCCTACACGGCGGATATTATCTGCATAATTCTGGTTCAGGGACCAGGCCGGAGTTCCGTTGGCGGCGGCGCTGGTGCCGCCGGAAAGTACGATCACTGGATTCATAAGATCCTCCTTTTTTGTGATTTATCCAACATCGAGCCCGCTGTGGTAGGAATAGTTCCCCAGCTCAGAAAGGAACATTTCAAAGCTCTGGTCCTTGAGCGGGATCTCGCTTGTCAGCATGGAGTTGAACTGATAGTACATAAGGTTGCATTTCTGAAGGGTCTGACGATACAGGTCCAGGAAGGAGGCGGAAGAGGCCAGGGTCTTGTTCCAGGGATTGGTCCATACCTCATGGTCCAGGTTCAGGGTCTTCCGGACGCCTTTGGGCGTATCGTCGGTCACCAGCTTTTTGGAGGCGATGGGATGCTTTAAAAACATGGACTCAAAAAACTGGATCGTATTCCGCTTGCGGCCTGCCGGATCAGAAAGAAGGCGGCCGCCGAAGCGGATGGCATAAACGGAGCGGGTGACCATTCCCTCCGTGACCTGAAAGATATTGCGTTCTGTGATGGGATAGTAGGTTTCGTTGATACAGCGGCTGAGGAACCGGGACAGGAACTGGATCTCCTGGCCGTTTAAGCAGATGGTAGCCGCCTGGTTGAACTCAGATGGCTTTTTGTGCTTGAACTTCCGTAAAAGCAGCGTATCGATATCATTTTCCAGTTCCGCGTGAAGGCCATGGAACCGGGAGCCTTTTCCGTCGGTCTCATACTGGATGCGTCCGTAAACATAGGGATGGCAGATGGAGTCGGCGGCATAGTGGCAGAGGAAGCCGGCCATATAGGAAATGGCCTGTTCCCGCTGCTGCTTGGAACTGATGGCGGCGATCTCGTTGAGACAGTTCCGGAAGAAACGGTTCACATGGTATTCGTGCATATGGGAACCGACGTTCCGGTAGTCCCGGTGGCGCAGGATCGGGATATTATAAAAGAAGATATCCGGGCCCTGGAGCCCGATCTGGTAGAGCCAGCGGTATTTGGAGATCACATGCTTTAAATAATTGTTCGGCAGATCGTTATAGGCCTTTACGCCGAACAGGTAATGGGTCGTAAATCCTGGCAAATCGACCAGCTCCTTTATATTGGTTTCTGTACTGGTTTCCGGAAGGCGTCGGAAATCCTGCCTCCGGCATCATACCATCAGTATATCATATCTTACGGTAAATTGGAATAAAACATAATGAGAAAAGTCGCAGCAGGAGGTTGGAATGATCCATTGGATCCATACGATGGTCTGGGGGCCGGGGATGCTGGTTTTATTCCTGGCTGTGGGGATCCTTTATACGATCCGGTTAAGAGGTTTTGTGTTTTGGGGTTTCCCCCGGTGGTGGAAAAATACGGCCGGGAGCCTGTGGAAAACTCCGGAAAAGACAGGGACCAATGAGGAAAACATGCAGGGCGGGGATGCGGTCGGGGGAATGTCGCCGTTCCAGTCGGCGTGTACGGCCCTGGCAGCTACCATCGGTACAGGGAACATAGCCGGGGTGGCCACGGCCCTTTTATCAGGAGGGCCGGGGGCCATATTCTGGATGTGGGTATCTGCCTTTCTGGGCATGGCCACGGCCTATGGTGAAACGGTGCTGGGGATCTGTTACCGGAAGAGGGACCGGAGCGGAGGCTGGGTGGCCGGCCCCATGCTCTATATGGAACGGGGCCTTGGCTGCCGGTGGGCCGGGCTTCTTTACGCCGGGCTCTGCGCGGCGGCCTCCTTTGGTATGGGCAGCATGGTCCAGGCCAATGCCATTTCTGAGACCCTTGAGTTCTCTTTTTCCATGCCGCCGGTCCTCATCGGGGGCCTTCTGGTGCTTTTAAGCGGAAGGATCATGGCCGGGGGAGCCGGGGCCATAGCGGGAGCCGCGGAAAAGATGGTCCCAGTGTCGGCAGGGATCTATATGGCGGCTTCGGCGGCGGTGCTGTTTTTGTTCCGGGAAAATATTCCCTCTGCCTTTGGGATGATCTTCCAGGATGCGTTTTCGTTCCGGAGTGCCGCCGGAGGCGCGGTGGGGCTCCTGGCCAGCAAAAGCGTCCAGTACGGGATCGCCCGGGGCGTTTTTTCCAACGAGGCGGGACTGGGAAGCCTGGCGGTCCTCAACGGGGCAGCAGAAGGCGATCCAGGCGTCCAGGGTCAGTGGGCGATCTTTGAGGTGTTCTTTGACACGGTCGTGAGCTGCACCCTGACGGCGGTGGTGATCCTCTGTGCCATGGGCGGAGAGCTTCCGGCCTTTTCCGGAAACGGGGCAGAGCTGACCGGGATCTGCTTTTCCAGGGGCCTGGGGAACCTGGGCGGATATACAGTGTCCATGTGCGTGGCCCTGTTTGCCTTTGCCACCATCATCGCCTGGTATTATATGGGGCGGCAGGCGGCCTCGTACCTGGGGGAGGCGGTCGGAAAAGATCTGGTCCGGATCTATACGGCCGGATATCTGGCCGCCGTATTCTTTGGAAGCCTTGGCCCCATGGAGCTGGTCTGGGAGGTTTCGGATGTGCTCAACGGATGTATGGCGGTGCCGAACCTGGCGGCGCTGGTGCTGTTATCCGGGAAGGTGGGCTCTCCGGGGCGGGCCGGGAAGGAGCTCTGACTGCCGTCTGGCGGTATGGAAGGGATCCGGCAGGAGAAGAGGGCTCCGGCGGGCCGGAGCAGAAAGAAAAAGACATGAAAAAAGCACCCCGCCAGGTGCTTTTTTCAACAAAATGATTATTTGAAAAAGGGAGGAGAGCTGATATTTTCTATCAGCCCGAGTATTATGAAAAAAATCTTATAAGCAGCATCGCATCGGATGTTTATCTGTTTATGGTTATATGATATCCTGTAAAGATGAAGAAATCATGTGTATTGTGTAAAAGAATTTTGAAAAGAATTTGAACATTTTATGAACGGTAGCGGATAATTAAAACTTCATTCAAAAAAACGTAAGAGAAAAGTCCCGGGGATGAAAGGTTTTTCTGGTAAAATAGGGCTGTAAAGAGGAGAGACTGCATTTCTGTTTTATCAGAAAAGGAGGAAGCTGTTATGAAAAAAAGAGTTGCCCTGATCGCGGCGGGCTGTATTGCGGCGGGAAGCGTCCTGCTTTCGGGCTGCGCCACGGAGGTGAAGGCCACAGTTCCGGATGTGATCCAGGTGCAGAACCTGGAGGAAGATAGGAAGATCTCCTTAAGCACGTCGGAAACGGTAAAGGTAGCGCCGGACATGGCCCGGATCGTCTATGGGATCGCCACGGAGGATGCGGACGCAGAAAAATGCCAGCAGGCCAATGCGGAAAAGCTCAACGGGCTTCTGGAATATTTAAAGGGCCAGGGAGTGGCAGAAACATCCATTGCCACCTCGGACTTTTCCCTGAACCCCATGTATGACTGGAGCGGGAATACGAGAAAGCTGGTGGGCTATGAGATGCGGACCCAGGTGGAGGTATCGGGTGTGGCCCTGGACCAGGTTGGGAGCCTGCTGAGCCAGGGAGTGGCGGCCGGAGCCAATGAGATCCAGTCCATTTCCTACTATTCCAGCACCTATGACGAGGCCTACGCCGACGCTCTGGCACGGGCAGTGGAGCTGGCAAAGACCCGGGCATCTGTCCTGGCAGAGGCCAGCGGCCAGGAGCTGGGATACGTTATAAACATTGAGGAATACGGAGACCGCCAGGAGGGTCGGTATGTGACCTCCAATATGTCCATGAAGAGCGCGCCGGGGGCCGGAGCCGCAGAAGAGGCGGTCGTGGATATGGGCGTCATGCCGGGCGAGATGGAGGTGACAGCCAGCATCCGCATCGAGTTTGCCCTGCTTCCAAAGCAATAAAGGTATGGACATCCGGCAGTGTGTCCTGTATAATATCAGATAGAAATGGGGGATGTCTTCATGGCATCCCCGGTTTTATTACAGGAAAAGGAGATTGTCAATGAAAAATCCAGTAGTTACCATCGAAATGATGAACGGAGACATCATAAAGGCAGAGCTTTACCCGGAGGTGGCTCCCAATACAGTCAACAACTTTTTAAGCCTGGTGAACAAGGGCTTTTATAACGGCTTGATCTTCCACCGGGTCATCAAGGGCTTTATGATCCAGGGCGGCTGCCCCGACGGCAACGGCATGGGCGGCCCGGGCTACTGCATCAAGGGCGAGTTTTCCCACAACGGCTTCCAGAACGATCTGGCCCATACGCCGGGCGTTTTATCCATGGCCAGGGCTATGAACCCTAACTCTGCCGGTTCCCAGTTCTTCATCATGCATGAAGCGGCTCCGTACTTAAACGGAGAGTATGCGGCTTTCGGCCAGGTGATCGAGGGAATGGACGTGGTCAATACGATCGCCGAGGTCCGCACCGATTACAGCGACCGTCCCATGAAGGAGCAGAAGATCAAATCCATTACGGCTGAAACCTTTGGGGAAACGTATCCGGAACCGGAAAAATGCTGATCCGGGAGTAATATTTATGAGGGAGATCCGATATGCAGCAGTGAACGGGAAAGAGATCCCGGTTCTGATCTCCGATGAAAACGAGGCTCTTCTGGCCGCCAGGGCGGCTGGAGGAGCCATTGTTGGATTATGGAGCGGCGAGGGACGGGGAACGGCGGCTCCCTATGCGGTGGAAGCGCTTTCGGACGTGACGGAGGAATTTCTGGAGCGGGCTGCAAGACGCCATCTGGGACTTCCCTGGAGGATCTGCGAGACCAGGCGGCTTCTGGTGCGGGAGATGACCGGCGATGATTTTGACGAGGTGTGGGCCAACCAGGTGGGCCGCGGCTTCGGCTCTGTGGAGGAGCTGGAGGCGTATACGAAGCACCAGTATACATTTTATGAGTTCGGCTTCTGGGCCCTGGTGGAAAAGGAGACCGGGGATCTGATCGGTGTGGCGGGGCTTAAGGTGCCGGAGGAGGACGGGAAGGAAGAACAGGAACTGGTGAAGCTGGAGCTTTTTAACGGCCGGGAGAACGCCGGGGACGGAGAGGTGGTCCTGGAGATGGGCTACCATATTTTTCCCGCATACCGCCGCCGGGGCTATGGACTGGAAAGCTGTGCCGGGATCCTGGAATATGGCCGCCGGGAGCTGGAGGCGGACCGGTTCCTGGTGCGGATCCGGAAGGAAAACGTCCCCTCCCTGGCCCTGGCAGAAAAGCTGGGCTTCCGGGAAAAATAAGCCGTTGGGCCAGATATAAATTTTATATGGAAAGCTCTTGTCAAATAAGGGCTTTATCCGGTATACTGATTATTGTATACAAGAAACAGAAAAAATACAAGCGGGTGATGGAAATGCTGGATCGTTTGGAATTAAAGGCCTATGGAAAGATCAATCTGGGTCTGGATGTGGTGAGAAAACGGGAGGACGGTTATCATGAGGTGCGGATGATCATGCAGACCGTACACCTCCATGACCGGATCGTGATGGAGAAGACAAAGGAACCAGGGATCCGCACGGAAACGAACCTTCCCTATGTGCCGGACGGAGAGGGAAACCTGGCCTGGAGGGCCGCAAAGCTTTTAATGGATGAATTCGGCCTGTCAGAGGGCGTGGATATAAAGATCCGGAAATGCATTCCCGTGGCCGCCGGTATGGCGGGAGGGAGCACCGACGCGGCGGCGGTCCTGGTGGGCATGAACCGGCTGTTCGGCCTGGGCCTTGGGAAAAAAGAACTGATGCGGCGGGGAGTGAAGCTGGGAGCGGATATCCCCTACTGTATCCTCAGAGGAACCGCCCTGTCGGAGGGGATCGGGGAGATCCTTACGGAGCTTCCACCGGCTCCCCAGTGCCATGTGGTGCTGGCAAAGCCCCAGATCTCAGTGTCCACAAAGGCGGTGTATGAAAAGCTGCGGGTGGATGCCCTGGGACCGGAGGCCCACCCGGATATCGACGGCATGGCGGCGGCCATCCGGGCAGGCAGCCTGGACGGCGTTACAGCCCGTCTGGGAAATGTGCTGGAAACGGTCACGATCCCGGATCATCCGGAGATCGGCGCCATTAAGCGGATCATGCTGGAGCATGGGGCGGAGGGGGCGCTCATGAGCGGCAGCGGCCCCACGGTATTTGGGATCTTTAAGGACAGGGAAGAGGCAGACGCGGTCTGCGGGATCCTCAGAGAGACAGACAACGGACGGTTGACCCGACAGGTCTATTTGACCAGATTTTTTAACAAAAAACCAGCCAGATAGAAGGAGAAGGCCAATGACGAACAACTTTGATGTGAAGATGGATGAATATCTGCCCCTGCGGGATGTGGTGTTCAAGACGCTGCGCCAGGCGATCCTAAAGGGAGAGCTGGAGCCGGGAGAGCGGCTCATGGAGATCCAGCTGGCGGAGCGCTTAGGCGTCAGCAGGACTCCGATCCGGGAGGCGATCCGGAAGCTGGAGCTGGAGGGCCTGGTCCTTATGATCCCCCGGAAGGGAGCCGAGGTGGCCAGGATCTCTGAAAACAATCTGCGGGACGTGCTTGAGGTGCGCCGGACCCTGGAGGAGCTGGCGGTGGACCTGGCCTGCCAGAGGATGACGGAGGACGAGCTGGAGGAGCTGAAAAAAACACAGGAATTGTTTGCCCAGGCCATCCGGGAGGGAGACGCCATGCGGATCGCCCAGACCGATGAAAGATATCATGAGATCATTTACGGCAGTACAAAAAATGAAAAGCTGGTGCAGATCTTAAACAACCTGCGGGAGCAGATGTACCGCTACCGCCTGGAATATATCAAGGATGAGGACAAGCGGCATATTCTCCTGGTGGAGCATGACCAGATCTTAAAGGCCCTGAGCCTGCGCCATGTCCACGAGGCGAAGATCGCGATCCGGGAGCATATTGATAATCAGGAGATCACCATCCTGAAGAACCTGAAGGAGCAGGAAAATGACGTTCAAAGAAAAGTATCTGGCCGGAGAAATCCGGTTTGAGGAGATCGACGATTACATTGAGATATGGAACAACAGCGACGACGAGCGGACGCTGGCACAGTTTCTGGGGCTTAGCGCAGACGAAGAAGACGTCTGGATCGACGACAGCGACGAGGCCTTAAAGGCCATGCTGGACCAGGAGCGCTGCCAGTCTTAGTCCGCAGGCAAAGGAAAAGAAAGGGGTATGGGAAAATGAAGACAGTAACACTGGGAAGAACAGGGATCACAGTCAGCAAGAACGGGTTCGGTGCGCTGCCGATCCAGAGGATCACAAGGGATGAGGCCGCAAAGCTCTTAAGAAAGGCATATGACGGCGGCATCACGCTGTTTGATACAGCCAGGGCTTACTCTGACAGTGAGGAGAAGATCGGCTATGCCATGAGTGATATCCGGAACCACATCTACATCACCACCAAGACCGCAGCCCAGAACGCAGAGGAATTCTGGAAGGACCTGGAGACCAGCCTGACGCTCCTTAAAACGGATCATGTGGACGTGTACCAGTTCCATAACCCGTCCTTCTGCCCGAAGCCGGGGGATGAAAGCGGCCTTTATGAGGCGGCCTTAAAGGCCAGGGAGCAGGGAAAGATCCGCTTCATCGGCATCACCAACCACCGGCTGGCTGTGGCTCATGAGGCCATTGACAGCGGCCTTTATGATACCCTCCAGTTCCCGTTCTGCTATCTGTGCAGCGAAAAGGATGTGGAGCTGGTGGAGGACTGTAAGAAGAACAACATCGGCTTCATCGCCATGAAGGCCCTGTCCGGCGGACTGATCATCAACTCTGCCGCCGCCTACGCCTTTGAGGACCAGTACGACAACGTGCTTCCCATCTGGGGCGTCCAGAGGGAGAATGAACTGGATGAATTTTTAAGCTATATGGAACATCCGCCGGTGATGAACGACGAGATCCGGGCTCTCATCGAGGCGGACAGAAAACAGCTGTACGGAAGCTTCTGCCGGGGCTGCGGCTACTGTATGCCGTGTCCGGTGGGGATCGAGATCAATAACTGCGCCCGGATGTCCCTGCTGCTGCGCCGTTCTCCGTCCGAAGGCCATCTGTCCCCCGAGGGCCAGGCAAAGATGATGAAGATCAAGGACTGCCTCCACTGTAACCAGTGCATGAGTAAATGTCCTTACGGCCTCAACACGCCGGAGCTTTTACAGAGGAACCTGAAGGACTATGAGGAGGTCCTGGCCGGGAAGGTCATGACTCCCACCAACTTCTAAACAGGCAGAGGGCCGGGAAAACCGCTGGGAACAGCCTTTTCCGGCTCCTGGTCATATAGAAAGAGGGCCACTGCCAGTCTGCAGCGGCCCTCTGGGCTTTCCGACCTTCATCATCCTTCAATGGCGATGTAATTGGGTGTTTCCACCTTCTTCTGCTCCTCCTCTTTGGGAACAGACAGGGAAAGGATCCCGTTTTCAAATCTGGCTGTTATATCCTCCTGCTTTACGTTCTCGCCCACATAAAAGCTCCGGCTCATGGCTCCGGCGTACCGTTCACGGCGGATATAGCGGCCTTCCTTATCCTTTTCGTCCTTATCCAGGCCCTTGGAGGCGCTTATGGTCAGACAGCCGTCCTTTAACTCAGCATGGATTTCATCCTTCTTAAAGCCCGGAAGATCAATGTCGATCACATACCGGCCATCCGCTTCTTTAATATCGGTCTTCATGACTCTGGAGGCGTTCTTTCCGTACAGCGGACTGCGTTTTCCAAAGAATTCATCGTTAAAGGAATCCATCATTTCATCAAATAAGTTTTCACCAAAGATGCTGGGCATCAGCATAAATCATTCCTCCATTCTATATGTCAATTTACTGCTGGTCACAAATAAGTTTCTGGAACCGGAGGCGGCAGGAACCAGGCCGGACGTTTGAAGTCCTTTTTCTGTTTTGCCCTCCTCTTTTGTTCTATCTGTAATATAGCACACATTATTAGCACTGTCAAGAGTCGAGTGCTAATTATTTTGTGAAAAAAGTATGAAGTCAGCTGACCATGACGGCCCGTGATCCTTCAGGCATTTGACATCCCGCTTCCGGGACCGTATAATATTTCCATAAGAAAAGAGGAGGACCGATTATGCCAGATATAAGAGAGATCACAGATCTGTCGGCTCCGGAGCTGGACATTTATGCCAGGCTCTCTGAGGGCCAGCTGCTTCACTATTACGAACCGGATACGGGCCTTTTTATTGCTGAAAGCCCCAAGGTCATCAGCCGGGCCCTGGATGCCGGATATGAGCCGGTGTCCCTTTTAATGGAGCCGGAGCATGTGGAGGGAGAAGCCAGAGAGGTGGTCTCCCGGTGCGGCGGTATCCCCGTCTATACGGCAGAGGCCAGGATCCTTACGGAGCTTACGGGCTTTCAGCTGACCAGGGGTGTCCTCTGCGCCATGCGGCGGCGGAGGCTGCCGGATGCGGCTTCCCTCTGCGCTGGGGCCAGACGGGTGGCGGTCCTGGAAAACGTCATGAATCCCACCAATGTGGGGGCCATTTTCCGGTCTGCGGCCGCCCTGGGCATGGACGCGGTGCTCCTGACGCCGGGATGCAGCGATCCTCTGTACCGGCGGGCCGCACGGGTCAGCATGGGCACAGTGTTCCAGGTGCCCTGGACTTTTTTTGACCGGCAGCAGTGTCCGTGGCCGGAGAGGGGGATGGAGGTCTTAAGGGAGCTGGGGTTTAAGACGGCCGCCATGGCCTTAAAAAAAGATTCGGTGAGCATCGGCGATCCGGCCCTCCTGGCAGAGGAGCGGCTGGCGGTGGTGCTGGGGACCGAGGGAGACGGTCTGGCGGCGGAGACCATTGCAGACTGCGACTATACGGTGATGATCCCCATGGCCCACGGGGTGGATTCTCTCAATGTGGCGGCGGCGTCAGCCGTGGCCTTCTGGGAGCTGGGGAAAAGATAAGGAGGTGGGGCGATGACCGAAATGGAGCTGAGAGAGGAGATCCGTCGTTATGAGCCCTTCAATGAACAGGAACGGGAGGATAAGAAGGAGATCCTGCGGCAGATGGAACAGGCAGACCATATCCTGACCAGGGACAACCGGAACGCCCATATCACGGTCTCTGCATGGATCATGGACAGGGACCGGAAAAAGGTCCTGATGGCATACCACAATCTTTACCAGTCGTGGGCATGGCTTGGGGGCCATGCAGACGGGGACGCCGATCTGAAGGCGGTGGCGCTGAAGGAGATCCGGGAGGAAAGCGGGCTGGAATCCGTCCGGTTCGTGACAGAGGATATTTTCTCCCTGGAGATCCTTACGGTTGACGGCCACGAAAAACGGGGAAGCTACGTGCCGTCGCATCTGCATCTGAACGTGACCTATCTGCTGGAGGCGGACCCAGAGCTTCCGCTGCGGATCAAGGAGGACGAAAACAGTGAGATCGGGTGGATCGGTGTGGAGGAAATCCAAAGAAGATCCACGGAAAAATGGTTTGTGGAACGGATCTACTCCAAATTATGCAAGAAGGCCCAGAGCCTGAGGAATGGAAAGCTGGCGATTCCGGAATGAACGATTAAGAGGGAACGCCTGGAAAAATTTCAGCTTTGTGACAAGATCACGGAAAATTTCCGGAAAAACGGTTATGATAAGAACATAAAGAAAAACATCAACCCAGGGAGGGCGGATATATGAGATTAAAGGATAAGGTTGCTATCATAACCGGCGGAAGCCGCGGGATCGGCTTTGCCACAGCAGAAAGATTTTTACAGGAGGGCGCCAAGGTCATTATCACAGCCAGCTCCGAGGAGAATGCGAAGAAAAGCGCAGCCCGCTTAAAGGAGCTATATCCGGATTCCGTGGTGGACGGGATCAGTCCCAACCTTTCCAGCCTGGAATCGGTACGGAAGGAATTTAAGAAGGTAACAGAAAAATACGGCTGCGTGGATATCCTGGTGAACAATGCAGGAGTCTCCGAAAGCACGCCCTTTACGGAATACACGGAAGAGACATACGACCGTGTCATGGATCTGAACGTGAAGGGGATCTTCACAGCCACCCGGGCGGCCAGCGAATGTATGATCGCCAAGGGAAGCGGAGTGATCCTTTCCACCTCGTCCATGGTCAGTATTTCCGGCCAGGCCAGCGGCCTGGCATACCCCACCTCCAAGTTTGCCGTCAACGGACTTACCGTATCCCTGGCCCGGGAGCTGGGCCCCAGGGGGATCCGCGTCAACGCGGTGGCTCCGGGGATCACGGAGACGGATATGATGAAGGCGGTGCCAAAAGAGGTGATGGATCCGCTGGTGCGGCAGATCCCCCTGCGCCGTCTGGGCAAGCCCGAGGACATTGCCAACGCCTTTGTGTTCCTGGCTTCAGAGGAAGCGTCCTACATCACAGGCGTGGTCTTAAGCGTGGATGGGATGGCAAGATCATAAGCAAAATGAAAAAGGCCGGTCCCGGTCCGGAAACCCTGATCTGTGGTTTCCAGAGCCGGAACCGGCTTCTTTTATGTATGTTTATGATGCGGCGGCCGGAGCCGTCTTTTCGGAATTATGCCTGGAGGCGAAGTAGGCCCGCAGGGAGTTTACGACGATGATCAGGCCTAAGAGCATTAAAAGGATGGCGATGATCAGCTGGAGTCCCTCCACCATGAAGGTGGCGGAGCCGGAGGCAAAGGCAGTTACCAGCGCTTTGGTCCTCTGTACCAGGGCAGTGGTGGTGACGCAGAGCATGATGGCCAGCGGCGGGAACAGCATCTTGTTGCTGCGGCCAGTGACCTTCATGAATACGCACAGGGTCACCAGGACCAGGGCAGATAATAACTGGTTGGCAGATCCGAACAGCGGCCAGATGTTGGAATATCCGATCCGGGTCAGGACAAAGCCGAAGAACAGGGTCAGCAGGGTGGAAACGTATTTGTTGCAGATGAACTTTCTCCAGCCTTCGGCGTGCTCCATGTCATCCACAGAGAACAGCTCCTGTAAGCTCATACGGCCGATCCTGGCAACGGCGTCCAGGCTTGTGAGGGCCAGGGCGGAAACGCACATGGTCATGAAGCACTGGGCAATGTACATGGGAACGCCGAACATCTGGAAGAAGCCTGCCACGCCGTTTGAAAAGATCTGGAACGGAGTTCCGGCAGCGGGAGTTCCGTCGGCTCCGGCGGCAGCACCTGCCACGCAGAGGGCCAGTACGGCTAAAAGGCTTTCCAGGACCATGGCTCCGTAGCCCACTTTTAACATATCCTTTTCGTTGGCCACGGTCTTTGAGGACGTGCCGGAGGATACCAGGCTGTGGAAGCCGGAAACAGCTCCGCAGGCAACGGTGACGAACAGGATCGGGAACATGTCTCCCAGCTTTTCATTATGGAAGCCGGTGTACATGGGCAGGTTCATGGATGGATGGGCCACGAAAAGACCCAGCACAGCTCCGGCGATCATGCCGATGAACATATAGGTGGTCATGATGTCACGGGGCTGCTTTAAAAGCCACATGGGAAGGACTGCTGCAAAAAAGATATAAATAAAGGTAATGTAGGTCCAGGCCTCTTTTCCGGCGGTGATGGGGGCCATCATTCCAAGAGCCAGGGCAGCTACGGTGCAGGCAAGGCCCAGGATCGTCTCCTTCCAGCCGGTAAAATGGAGGCGTGTCTGCAATACGCCAAAAAGCATGGCAAAAACAATGAATAATAAGGAAATGGTCCCGGCTGCGCCGTTGGTCTTTGCCGCTTCGGACAGGCTGGTCACGCCGTCCACGGTCTGGTAGGCGTTGAAGGTCCCGGCCACCATGTCGGCAAAGGCCGCGATCACCAGCCAGGTGAAGAGCCAGCAGAATACCAGGAACAGCTTCCGGCCCAGCCTGCCGATGTATTTTTCAATCAGAAGTCCCATGGACTTACCATCATTTTTTACGCTCACATAAAGAGCACCGAAGTCTGTGACGGCTCCAAAGAAGACGCCGCCGATGAGGATCCATAAAAGAACGGGGACCCATCCGAAAACGGCCGCCTGGATGGCTCCGGTCACAGGGCCGGCTCCGGCGATGGAGGAAAACTGATGGCTGAAAACGGTCCAGCCGTCTGTGGGGACGTAGTCCTGTCCGTCTGCGTGAACGACTGCCGGTGTTTTGGCTTTCGGGTCGATGCCCCATTTCTTTGCAAGAAAGCGGCCATACAGCACATAGGCGGAGGCCAGGCAGATCGCGGAGATGAGGACGATTACAAGTGTGTTCATAATTATTCTCTCCTTGTTAGTATTTATAAGTAAATACTATAATCCTGTAAAGAGATAAAGTCAATAAATCTGGTGAAGAACATGAGAAAATCGTCGTTTTTATGATAAAATGATGAAAAACAGTTGGAAATTTATATAAATTTAATAATGTTTATAAAAAAGATATAATGTATAAATATACTAGACATAACCAAAGGGAATAGTAATAACAAAAGAAAAAACCAGTCCGCAGAATCCATATAAATCATAGAATAATTTTTGGTTTTTTGTGCATAATATTCAAGTATATAAAATTTCAACAAATTCGTTTGGAATTTAACAAGAACTGTGCTATAATGCATTTCGTTGCACAAATACAAAAAAGAAAAGGAAGGTTACACAATGGAAAATTCTAAGAAAATGACCTGGTATACCTTAGCCTTTATGGCGTTTTCCACAGTCTGGGGATTCGGAAACGTTCTGAACGGCTTCGTATACTTCAATGGTATCCAGGTTATCTTCAGCTGGGTAATGATGTTTGCCCTTTACTTTGTTCCCTACGCGCTCATGGTTGGTGAGCTGGGCTCCGCTTTCAAGAACTCCGGCGGCGGCGTAAGCTCCTGGATCCACGAAACCATCAGCCCGAAATTTGCATATTATGCCGGCTGGACCTACTGGGCATGCCACGTTACTTATATCGCAAGTAAGGGCAGCGGCGGATTAAAGGCTTTAAGCTGGATGGTATTCCAGAACGGAACTACCTACGATACATTCCCGACCATTGCTGTACAGTTAGCGACTCTGGCAGTTCTCCTGTTCTTCAGCTGGGTAGCAAGCCGCGGCTTAAACCCGCTTAAGAAGCTGGCTACCATTGCCGGAACCAGTATGTTCGTAATGTCCATCCTGTACATCCTTATGATGTTTGCCGCTCCGGTGATCAATCCCAACGCAGAGTATGTGACAATGGAATTCACCAAAGAGGCACTGATCCCGAAGTTCAACGTGGGTTACTTCACTTCCCTGTCCATCCTGGTATTCGCAGTGGGCGGATGTGAGAAGATCTCCCCGTATGTAAATAAGGTAAAGGATCCGTCCAAGGGATTCCCGAAGGGTATGATCGCTCTGGCCGTTATGGTCATGGTATGTGCGATCCTGGGAACCATCGCCATGGGCAAGATGTTCGATCCGACCATCATCAACGAGAGCAAGGAAAGCTTCAACTCCTACGTTTCCAACGGCTCCTACTGGGCATTCCAGAAGTTAGGTGAGTACTACGGCGTAGGCAACGCTCTGCTGATCATCTACGCAGCCTGCAACGCCATCGGACAGTTCTCCACTCTTGTTTTAAGTATCGACGCTCCGCTTCGTATGCTTCTTGACAATGAGGATGCAAGACAGTTCGTTCCCACCAAGCTGTTAAAGAAGAACGACAAGGGCGCATACATCAACGGTATCTGGATGGTTGTGGCTCTTTCCGGAAGTATCATCCTGATCCAGTCCTTCGTACCGGGCGCAGCTGCTGTATTAACACAGTTAAATAAGCTGAACTCCGTAACCATGCCGCTCCGTTACCTGTGGGTATTTGCCGCTTACATTGCCTTAAGAAAGGCTGCCGGCAAGTTCCATCCGGAGTACCGCTTCGTGAAGAACCAGGGCATCGCTCTGACCGCAGGCGTATGGTGCTTCTTCGTAACGGCTGCATGCTGTCTCCTTGGTATGTATGTGGAAGGCGATATGGCCTCCACAGCCTTAAACGTAATCACTCCCTTCGTTCTTACTGCTCTGGGACTGATCCTTCCGGAGATCAAGAAGAGAGAAAAAACAAACGCTTAACTGGAAATAAAATAACTTGTATTGTGCGTATCCGGCAGCTGGCCCATCCTGGACTGGCTGCCGGTTTTTCCTATATATTTTTGGGGATAGATATGATAAAATAGGATCCATGGAAACAGCTGCGGCAGTCAGAAAAAGGAGGGGAGCCTGTGGATATACAGAAGGATGACCGGAAGGCGTGTGGAAAAGAGCAGACCGGGGACAGAGACTGGAAGGTGACCTTTGAAGGGGGCTTTTACGGCCAGAGGGGCCGCCGGGGGATCGAGATCCCGGTGGGAAAGACGTTTTCCTGGGGGAAGGAGATCTGGCATGTTCCGGCGGTGTACCAGTGCGGAAAGGGGCTGGTGGCAGATATCTTTGCGGAGATCGACCCGGAACGGGTGAAGGCCTTTTTAGAACGGTACCGGGATCTGGAGGAGGACAGGCTGACGGAGGAGGAGCAGGAGCGGATCCAGCAGGAAAGTCCTCTGGAAACGGGCTTCCAGCCGGAGATCGTACTGAACGGAAGGAAGCTTCGGGGAGTGGAGGGAAACGGGCTCTGCTGGCTCCCGGAATCCTGCCGGGAAATGGATGCCGGGGCTCTGGATGATGGGCCGGCAGAGGAATATCCGGAACTGGATAATGACGGGGATCCAGTGGAGGATCCGGCAGCGGAGAAGTACCTGGCAGCAGACCCATATGAAGAGGAGCGGAGGCTCCTGGAGCATTACGGACTGGATCCGGCGAAGGCCTGGTCCATCAACCGCTGGAGCTTTTCCTGGGCTACAAAGCGGCCGCCAAAGCTCCGGTCCCTGAGCCTTACCATGAAGCGGGACCGGGTCTGTGTTCCGGGCATCCGCTTTACAGTTCGGGGGCCGGGAGACCAGATCTCCTTTATCCATCCCTCCACAGGAGAGCGTCATGTGCTGACGGTCCTGGAATACCAGGAGGAGGAGATGGACCGGAAGGCCTTTGAAGCGCCGGAGGATATGGAACAGGAAGAGAGACGGAGGCTTCTCCGGCGTATGGGGGAGTGGGAGTATCCCACCCACCTGGCGGCCATGACCTACGCCGTAAGCCCAGAGATTTCCAGGAGAGAGCTGCAGATCCGGGACTGCGGCGGCGACCGTCCCCGGAGGATCCTGCCCAGGGAGACGGAGGACCGGTTCCTTCCGGAGGCGAAGAATGATGTGTGTGTCATGGCAGGAGCCAGCGCCATCGGGATCATCGGCGGAGCCGACGGGCCCACGGCCATTTTCATGGCGGGGAAGGGAGAGCCGCGTTGCACCTTTTCCTCCCTGTATTTTGAACCGGGAAAGCCGGTGGAATGGCGGATGCGGTTTTATGAGAAGCGGGTGGAGGATCTGGAAGTGAGGCTTTTATAAAAGAAGGGCGGGGAACAGTCAGTGCTGTTTCCCGCTCTTTCTGCTGTCAAAGTATGGAAAGCTGTCGATGGCGTCTAAGATATCCTTAAAATCATCCCTGGGAGCCAGGCGGATGTAGGCCTTTAAGATCTCCTGCTCCCGGGAGCGGAAGGGGCCGTAAAAGATATCGTACAGGTTGTGGCCCCGCAGGTGGATGCGGATCTCCTCCATATGGTCCTTCATATCCTCCGGGGAAGTGAAGTCCCGGCCCAGGGCCTTTATGAGCTTCTGGCCGCTGGTGAGCCGGTGGAGATATTCACGCCATTTTTTGTACAGGGTCTCGTAAAAGGCTTCCTCGCTTTCCACAATGCCCAGCTGTGCCATGATCTCCGGGTCAAAGAAGTAGTTTTCAAAGGAATAATATTTCAGGATCAGCACGTTCCTTCTGGTGACTCTAGGGAGCCGGTCCACGTCCTCGGCATTCCGCGCGTCATAATACCGGCAGAGCTGCCCCGCCAGCTCCTCCGGATCCTTTCCATCCCCGTCCCGGATCATCAGGAACTGGTCCCGGATATAGACCTGGTTCATATATTTTAAATTGGCGTAGGTCTTGATGTTGGTACAGCTGTTGGTGGTGATGATGGAAATGCGGGAGAGCCGTCCCTCCTGGTCCCGGATCTCAGAGTAGTAGTTTTCCAGCAGCAGGGGAAGCCGGGACTTATCCTGCTTTCCTTCCACAATAAAAACGAAGCTCACGTTCATCAGATCGCTGGCCCCGTAGCCCAGATCGTCCAGGATCCGGCCCAGATCGGTCTTTTCCCGGATCACGGAATACATGTCGTCGTCTAAGACCACCTGGCGGATCTGGCGGGCCGTGAAATTGAACAGAAGATCCGGCGAATGGGTCTGGAAGATCACCTGGTTTTTTAAGGAAAGGCGGTACAGGATCTCACAGCACATTTTCTGGAGCTGGGGATGGAGAAAGATCTCCGGGTCCTCCACCAGGATGATGCTGGGGATCCGGTCCGGCTCGGCCACATACGTTTCCAGGAGAGACAGCATGTAGATGCTCCGCATGCCTTTGCCCAGGTATTCCACCGGAGTCTCTGTCCCCCTTTTTTCATTGCAGGCCGTGACCGTAACGGAAAACATCTGGTCCGTGTCACAGCTTATGGAGCAGCGGATCTCTTCATAGCCGCCGTTTTTCAGGAAGTTTTCACTGAGCTTTTTGGAAAAGCTGCTGAAATTCAGCTGATAGATCTTATATTCCAGGAGCCTGGCAGTCTCCACTGCGGAAAGCTCCGCAGGCTTTTTCTGGTCGATGAGGCCGATGCAGCGGAAGCAGTGGCTGCATGCCTTGGCCGGATCGAAGATACAGGAGCCGGAGCGGAGCTTTCTGAGCTGCCGGTCTTCCTGGAACATGAGGAGGTCATTCTGGAGCTGTCTTAAGTCCCGGTCGGCAGTGATCCGGTAGATCCTGGGGAGGACCATGGGGATATAGGGATTGTTTTTCCGGGAAATATCCTCGTAGCGGACCTTTCCGTCTTTATTTACATGGAAGGTAAAGCAAAGCTCTCCCTGGGAGAAGGAAGGAAGACGCTCGCCGAAGACCCGCCTCCACACCTCATACCGCCGGTACTGGCTGACGATGCCCATGCGGTGGAACAGGGCCAGATCCTCGCCGCTGATGGAAAAGGAGGCGTCGATGCGGATGGCCTGTTCCCTTTCATTAAAATCAGCCTCCTGGACCTGGTAGCAGCCGCAGACGGCGCAGACCGCGTCCAGGACCGAGGTCTTCCCTGTATTGTTTTTTCCCACCAGGATCAGGGCCCGGTCAATGTCCCGGATCTCCATGTCCCGGATGGACTTGAAATTGTGGATGTGAAGATAAGTCAGCTGCATGCTCCGCCCTCCCTGTAAAAGTTCTTCCTTTTGCCCCTAGTATAATCCAGCCGGAGGCATGTGGCAATAGAAAACGTCTGCGCTGCGGGGCGGTCTGGCAGATAATTTGGAAAAAATCAAAAAAAGGGTTGACATTTGCTTTAAAGTGGCATAGAATACAGACACAGAAATAAGAGAAACCGATGAGAAAGAGGAGTAAGCCTTCTTCTGATATCACAGAGAGCTGCAGGCGGTGGGATTGCAGTATGGAAGGGATCGCTGAATGGACTTTCGAGGGCGGCCTGAAATGAAAAGAGTAGGAGCTGCCGGGAACCAAACCCGTTATCAATGAGGGATGCATGGTAGTGCATTGAAAGTGGACATTTATGTCAATTTGAGTGGTACCGCGATTATAAACGATTATAACCGTCTCAAGCGAAAGGGCTTGAGGCGGTTTTTGTGTTATAGGAACATGGGTTCCATGACATAAAAGCGTTCCGCAAGGATCGTCATGGGGCGGAAGAGGATTCTGCCGCAGACGCGTACCGCCGCTGGTTTCCCGTTTCTGAAATGCGAAAAAAATTTAAGAGCATGGAGGAGAAAGACTATGAAGAAAAAAATGATGAGCGCAGTGATGGCAGCAGCAGTGGCAGCGGCATTTTTAGGAGGCTGCGGAGGAAAGGAAACGTCAGCCAGCCCAGAGGCCGGCGGGGCGAAGGCAGAGGAAACAACGGCCCAGGGGTCAAAGGAGACAAAAGAGGAGAAGACCGGCGGTGCCGGAGAAAATACAGAGGCTGGAAACGCAGACAGCGGGGAATATACCGTGGCCGTTGTAAAGCAGATGGACCACGCGTCCCTGGACGAGATCGCTGCCGCTGTCTGTGAGGAGCTGGATGCCCTGGCAGAAAAGAACGGGGTTTCCATCCAGTATGAGGTATATTCCGGTCAGGGAGACCAGTCGGTGCTGACCCAGATCGGGACCCAGGTGATCTCCGGGCAGGTGGATGCGGTGATCCCCATTGCCACCCTGGCAGCCCAGGTCATGGCCACCTGTGCTGAGGATACGAAGACCCCGGTGGTCTATGCGGCCATCTCCGATCCGGAGGCAGCGGAAATGACGGACATTGATTATGTGACCGGAACCTCCGACGCCCTGAATACAAAGTTCATCCTGGATATGATGCTGGCCCAGGATCCGGAGGTGAAAAAGGTCGGACTCCTTTATTCCTTATCTGAGGATAACTCCAAAACGCCCATCGCTGAGGCAAAGGCGTATCTGGAGGAAAAGGGGATCGGATACACAGAGAAAACGGCCAACACCAACGACGAGGTGATCACAGCGGCCAGCGCCCTGATCGCAGAGGACGTGGACGCCATCTTTACACCCACCGACAACGTGATCATGTCCGCAGAGCTGGCGATCTATGAGAGCCTGGCCGAGGCAGGGATCCCCCACTACACCGGGGCCGACTCCTTCGTAAGGAACGGCGCCTTTGCCACCTGCGGCGTCAACTATACAGACCTGGGCCATGAGACGGCGGACCTGGCTTATACGGCCATGACGGAGGGCATGGATTCCCTGGAGGACTTTTATCTGGCCGAGGGCGGGATCATCACTGTGAACACCGAAACAGCCCAGGCTCTGGGGATCGATTATTCCGTATTTAAGGACATGGGAACTCTGGTGGAGGTAGGCACCACAGAGGATTAAAGAAAGCGGCTGCC
This sequence comes from Alitiscatomonas aceti, assembly GCF_025567195.1. Taxonomy (NCBI): domain Bacteria; kingdom Bacillati; phylum Bacillota; class Clostridia; order Lachnospirales; family Lachnospiraceae; genus Alitiscatomonas; species Alitiscatomonas aceti. The sequence continues at coordinate 38,348 of NZ_JAOQJF010000020.1, forward strand.
GGGGGCCTGTACAGAATGGGCGCAGGCTCCCAGGCAGAAAATAAAGAGTATGGAAGGATGGGAAAGATATGCTTTATGTGGTTCAGACAGCCCTGGAGCTGGGATTTATGTATGCCCTGGTGGCCATGGCCCTGTTTTTAAGCTACCGGATCCTGGATATCGCAGATATGACCACAGACAGTGGATTCGTTCTGGGAGCAGCCGTATCGGTGACCTGCGCGGCGGCCGGCCATCCGGTGCTGGCGGTTTTTGCAGCCATGGCGGCGGGAGCCTGCGCCGGTTATGTGACAGCGTTTTTGCAGACCAGGATGGGCGTACCGTCGATCCTGGCCGGGATCATCACCAATACGGGGCTCTACACCGTGAATCTTATGGTCATGGGCTGGAGCTCCAATGTGAGCCTCTTAAAGCAGGATACCATGTTCACACTGTTCAGGGACCTGGGAATCGGAGGCGGATTTTATAAGCTGATCCTGGCGGGCGGCATCACCATGTTTGCCGGAGCCGCCCTGGTATGGTTTCTGGGCACCCGGCTGGGCTTAAGCATCCGCGCCACCGGAGACAACCGGGATATGGTGCGGGCGTCGTCGGTGAACCCGGTGTTTACCATTACTGTGGGACTCTGTATCTCCAACGCCTTAACGGCCCTTTCGGGAGCTGTGGTGGGCCAGTACCAGAAATCGGCGGATATCAACAGCGGAGCCGGGATCGTGGTCATTGGCCTGGCCTGCCTCATCATCGGAGAGACTGTACTGGACCGCCGCTCCATGGGAAGAAATGTGGCGGCAGCTGTGACCGGGAGCATTCTGTACCGCTTCCTTTATGCCATGATCCTTAAGACCTCCATCGTTCCCATCGAGTGTCTGAAGCTGGTGACAGCGGTGGTGGTGGCCCTGGCCATTGCCTCCCCGTCCTTAAGAGAGTGGGCAGGACTTCAGAAAAAGAAAGCGGAAGCGAAGAAAAGGAGGGGACAGTCATGCTAAAGCTGGACCATATCAAAAAGACCTTTAATCCGGGGACGGTCAACGAAAAGGCGGCCATCCGGGATCTGTCCCTCCACCTGGAGCCGGGGGATTTTGCCACGGTCATCGGCTCCAACGGCGCAGGCAAGTCCACCATGTTCGCAGCCATTGCCGGGAGCTTTATTACGGATTCCGGTTCCATTACCTTAAACGGGAAGGACATTACCTTTGCGCCCGAGTACCAGAGGAGCCGCGTCATCGGCCGTCTCTTCCAGGACCCCTTAAAGGGGACGGCTCCCCATATGACCATTGAGGAAAACCTGTCCCTGGCGTATCTGCGGGCGTCCAGAGGAAGCATCCCCTTCAGCCGGATCTCAAAAAAGGATAAGGAATTTTTCAGAGAGCAGCTTTCCATGCTGGACATGGGGCTGGAGGACCGGATGAAGCAGCCGGTGGGCCTTTTATCCGGCGGCCAGCGCCAGGCCCTGACCCTTCTTATGGCCACCATGGTGCCCCCGCTCTTACTGCTGTTGGATGAGCATACAGCGGCCCTGGATCCGGCCACGGCGGAAAAGGTGCTGGAGCTGACGAAAAAGATCGTGGCAAAAAAACATACCACCTGTCTGATGGTCACCCACAATATGCAGCAGGCCCTGACCATGGGAAACCGGACGCTGATGATGGACGATGGCCGGATCGTGTTCGATGTGAAGGGAGAGGAGCGGTCCCGCATGACTGTGCCGGATCTTCTGGAGAAGTTCCGCATCGGAGCTGGAAAGGAGCTTGATAACGACCGGATCCTTTTGTCGGCGGAGGACTGATCCTGCCGGAATGCATTGGGATCTATATAAAATCCGACCGGTGGGAGCCATGCTGTCCAATACGGTGACGCCCGACGGCTATACGGTCGGAAGCGACGGGGCATGGATCTAAACAGATGAAAATATAGGAAACCGGCGCGGGGGCTGCGGCCTTTCGCGCCGGTTCCTGCTTACAGGTTTAGGTGGCGGAGCGGACGGGGCTGTGGTATACTTTTATCATGGAATACAGGAGCTGAGGGCAGCAGCAGAGCAGCGCCTGTGGGAGGAACCGGAAGATCTTACCGGAGCGATCCGGAAATATAAAAGGGAGGAAACACCTATGATAGAACAGGAAATGAAAGCGCGTATTGAAAGAAGCAGGGAACTGATCGACTGGTCCAGGGAGGAATACCAGTCGGATCAGACCTTAAAAAAGCCCCAGCCGCCTCTGGTGAAGGCGCCCATGACGGAAAACAGTCTGGAGCTTCCGAAAAACTTCGGGGATCTGCCCATGGACAAGAGCTTTTTACGGATCCTCCACGACCGGAGGAGTAACCGGGTATTTACCGGCGGCTCCATGGACCTTCTGACCCTGTCCTTTCTTTTGTGGGCCCAGCAGGGGATCCGGGGCATCCGCGGGAACAATTACGCCACTCTGCGGACCGTGCCCAGCGCCGGTTCCAGGCATCCCTTTGAGTGCTATCCGCTGATCCTCAATGTGGAGGGCTTGGAGCCAGGGCTTTATCATTACCTTCCCATGGAGCACAGGCTGGAGTTTTTAAAGTCTGCGGACATAAAGGACGAGGCCTTTGCAGACCGGGTGGTCCAGTCGGTGAGCCGCCAGAAATGGGTCTTAAAGTCCAGCGTGATCTTTTATTACAGCATCGTGCCCTACCGCGGCGAATGGAGATACGCTTTTAATGCGCCCAGGGTCATGATGATCGACGCCGGCCATGTGACAGAAAACCTGTATCTGGCCTGCAGCGCCTTAGATCTGGGGACCTGTGCCATTGCGGCCATGGATTCTCCGGCGGCCTCAGAGATGTTCGGCCTGGATGGAAAGGAAGAATATATTTTCTACTGTGCGCCTGTTGGGACCGTGTCAGAGGAAAATGAGGCTGCGGAGCAGGCCTTTTATGCATTTTTAAAAGAAAAATAATGGAAAGCACGCAGATACGAAAGAAAAGATCCTGTAAAGGGTACACTCTGGTGGAGCTGATGGCCGTCATCGCCATTATGGCGGCGCTGGCGGCGGTCTCCGCCGGAATTTACTCCGGCTATGTGGAACGGGCCAGGGAGGCAGAGCTGTATGAAACGGCGGAGCAGATCAAAAATGCCCTGGCCATATGTGAGGCCCAGTATGGAGAAGCCGGAGGCTCGGACGCGTCGGTGTTCTGGAGCAAGGCATTTTTGGTGCCGCCCAATCATCGGGACAGCGTCCTGTATCCCTATGTGGGAGCAATGACAGAGGACTGTACCGGCTATTCCCTGAAGATAAAACGGAATGAGGAAGGGCGATATTTTATTGCTGGTTTTACGTATTCCACGGAAGAATATGAGGTCACATGGAAGAAAAATGATGGGATCACGGTGAAAAAACGGGGGAAATCTTAAAAAATCATTAAAAAAATATAAAATTCTCCTTGCTAAATAAAATGAATACGGGTATAATGTGGAAGATTTAGGCAAAAATAAGATTGAGGAGAAGCGACATGGAGAATCAAAAGAAAACCACCAATTCACTTGCCAGAAGAATGGGAATTTCTCTTATCTGCGGTCTTGCGGCCGGTCTTCTGCTGATGATGTTAAGAGAGAACCTGAACAGCTCCGGCCAGGAGGCCGTCTGGAAGACCATCAACAATATCCTGTTCCAGGATATTACAGCCGCAGGTGCGGAAAAAGACCTGGGCCTTTTTTATATCTTGGGTCAGCTGTTCATCCGCTCGCTGCAGCTTGTGATCGTACCCATGGTATTTACATCCATTACCCTTGCCATTGGCCAGATCTCTGATACGAGAGCCCTTGGAAGGATCTCCTTTAAGACCATTGGCGGATTCCTGGTATGCTCGGCAATGGCCCTGGTCCTGGCATGCGGAGCCGGATATATGATTTACAGCGCCGGCCTTTTTAACATCCAGGTGGATGGTCTGGAGGGACAGGCCGGATCCACCGGTGCCAATCCGTTAAATGTGATCTTAAGCGTGGTGCCGTCCAACGTTGCGGCGACCTTTTCCAGCAATACCTCTGTACTGGCCATTGTATTTCTGGCCGTAACCCTGGGACTGTGCATGAATGCCCTGGGAGAGGAAAGGACCTCTGTATTAAAGAAGCTGATCACAGAGATCAACGACATTGTCGTGGTATTTTTAAACTATGTGGTTACGAAGTTCGGTCCCATTGCCATTTTTGTCCTGCTGTCCAGGACCTTTGCCATCTATGGCATCCACCATCTGAAGCCGGCCATGACGTATGTGGTGGCAACGACCATCCTTTTGCTGGCCTTCCTGTTTGTGGGCTATCCGCTGTTTGTGGCAGTCAGCACCAGGTTAAATCCGTTTAAGTTTGCCAGCAAGATCTTAAAGGTGGCGGTTTTCGGCTTTTCCACTTCATCCAGTGCAGCTACCCTGCCTCTCAATGTGAAGACTACGGTGGAGGAGCTGGGCGTGGACGAAAAGATCGCCTCTTTCGTTCTCCCGCTGGGAATGACCATCAACATGAACGGTACGGCCATCATGCAGGTGGTTGCGACTCTGTTTGTCGCCGGCTGCGCCGGATATGACGTGACCTTTGGCCAGCTTGTGGTGGTGGCTCTGCTGGTGCTGATCGCATCGGTGGGGACCCCGGCTGCACCGGGAGCGGGAGCCATCATCCTGTTCACGATCCTGTCCGGCCTGGGCTATGTAAATGACAGCGCGCTTCTGGCGTACAGCCTGATCTTAGCCATCAACCGGCCCATCGAAATGCTCTTAACAGCTTTAAACGTGGTGGGAGATTCTGCCGCCAGCATCTATGTTGCGAAATCAGAAGGGATGCTGGACGAAACGAAATATAATGCATAGATAGAAAAAGAAGGGCGCCGCCTGGTCACTGGTATGGGATCGGGCGGCATCCTTTTTTAAATTTATTTGTTTCTTGATATAATTTCAGTTATACTAATAGATATAAGAAGTGATGCCGTAATATTGGCGATGCAATAAGATGTATTCCAGCAGAGAAAATAGTGGAAAGGATGCATGATCATATGGAAGGAACTGGAATCAGGCAGCAGGTGGTTGATGAAATACGGAGCCTGGCCCAAAAATATGAAGTGAGAAAAGTGATTTTATTCGGTTCAAGGGCCCGGGGAGATTTCAGAGAAAAAAGTGATATAGATCTGGCAGTCGAGGGCGGCGATTTTATCCGGTTTTCCATTGATGTGAATGAAGATACATCAACGCTTTTGAAGTTTGATATAGTGGATCTGGATGAAAAGATCCAAGAGGAACTGATGGAATCGATTCAGAGAGAGGGAAGGGTGCTGTATGAAAAAATTTGATCATTTTAAATCAAATTTGAATGTGCTGGCGTTGGCGGATCAGGAGGACCTGACAAATGAGTTTATTATTGGCGGGATCATAGATAAATTTTTTATTCAGTTCGAGCTTGGCTGGAAGGTTCTGAAAGAGCTGCTGAGCTATGAGGGACAGAGCATTTCCGCCAGCGGCTCACCTAAAATGATATTAAAAACAGCATTTACTATATATGATTTTATCGACGAAAATGTCTGGCTGGAAATGCTGAGAGCGAGAAATGACATGACGCATATTTATGACGCATTGGCGGCCAGACGTTTAGTTGACGCAGTTTTGCAGCGGTATATCCCGGAGTTTCAAAAAATGAAAGAGGGAATCGAATCTTTTTATAAGGATGAACTAAATAATCTGTAGAAAACGGCTGTCTATGCAGATAAAATCTTCTTCTGCGATTTTACCTGGAATTTACAAATTCATTACCAGAATACGGTTGACGGAGGCCTCAAAATCCTGTATGTTGGAGAGGTGACGAGAAGAGAGAAGAAAAGAAGAGATAAGAGGAGAAAAGAATTGACGTATAAGGACATCCGGGAGAACAGAGAGGTTCTCGCATATTTGAAAAAAGGAAACGATAATCTTGGGACCATGGGCTTTACGGACCACTCCGGAGCCCACTGCGCCATGGTGGCGGAGCGGGCGGCCATGATCCTTGAAAAATTTGGATACAGCGAGCATGACCGGGAGGTGGCGAAGATCGCCGGCTTCATGCACGATATGGGAAACGCCATCAACCGGCACCGCCATGCAGAATACGGCGCGCTTCTGGCCGAGCAGATCTTATCCAGAACAGACCTGCCTCTGGAGGACCGGGTCACGGTGGTATCCGCCATTGGAAATCATGACGAATCCACCGGAGGGGCCGTGGACGCCATTTCGGCGGCTCTGATCATTGCGGATAAGACCGACGTAAGAAGAAACCGTGTAAGGAATAAGGATAAGGCCAGCTTTGATATCCATGACCGGGTCAATTATGCAGTCACTGAGGCAAGGCTTACGGTGTGCCCGGAGAAAAATCTGGTGACACTGGACCTGCAGATCGACGAAAATATCTGCTCCATGCTGGAGTATTTTGAGATCTTCTTAGAGAGGATGCTCATGTGCCGCAGAGCTTCGGAGATGCTGGGCGCCAAGTTTAAGATGACGGCCAATGGAAGCAAGATCGTTTAAGGCGGAAGGCCCGCCGGAAAATGACGGCTGAAAGGAGGAATATGGAGTTTTATTTTGCCCCCATGGAGGGGATCACCAGTTATACATATAGAAATCTGCATCATAGGTTCTTCGGCGGGGTGGAAAAGTATTACACCCCGTTTTTGTCGCCCAGTGCGGAAAACGGCCTGAGCACAAGGGAGTTAAAGGATGTGCTGCCGGAAAATAACGGGGAGATCCGTCCGGTGCCCCAGCTTCTGGTCAATCATCCGGAGGGCTTCCTGAAGGGAGCCAGGCTTTTGCGGGACCTGGGGTACCGGGAGATCAATCTGAATCTGGGCTGTCCGTCGGGAACTGTGACGGCCAAGAAGAAGGGCTCGGGGCTTTTGATGTATCCGGAGGAGCTGGACGCGCTTTTAGACAGGATCTTTTCGGATCCCATGGTGACGGGCGGGGAGATCCTGGTGTCTGTAAAGACCAGGATCGGAAAAAATTCCCCGGAGGAATGGCCGCAGCTCATGGAGATCTATAACCAGTATCCCATTTATGAGCTGACCATCCACCCCAGGATCCAGAAGGACTTTTATAAGAACCACCCGGATCTGGAGGTGTTTTCCAGCGCCCTGGAGGCCAGTAAAAATCCAGTGGTATGTAACGGGGATATTTTTACCGCGGCAGATTACAGACGGTTCCGGGAGCAGTTTCCGGCGGTGGAACGGATCATGCTGGGCCGGGGGCTCATTATGGATCCGGAGCTGGGAGAGAAGCTTTTAAAAATAGAAGCGGAGGAAACCGGTATGGACAGAGTCTGTAAAAGGACGGAGGACGGACCGGATCTGGCCCGCTTAAGGCAGTTCCATGATGCTCTTTTTGAGGCCTACGGGGAGCTGATGAGCGGGGACAGGAACGTGCTGTTCCGCATGAAGGAGCTGTGGGCCCATATGATCGTCCAGTTTCCCCACAGCCCGAAGCTGGAAAAGAGGATCAAAAAATCCACACGCCTTTCTGAATATACGGAGGCGGTGAATGAGCTTTTTAAGGAGGCAGGTCATGGACTATAAGGAACAGATGAAACGGGCCAATGAAAACAATGCGTTTATGATCCATAACGGCGTCCGGGCCGTGGAGCTTTCAGAGACGGCGGCGCGGGTGGAGATGGATCCGGAAAAGACCTCCCTGAATTTCATGGGCGGCGTCCATGCGGGACTGATGTTTCTGATGGCGGAGGCGGCTGCGGGGCTTCTGGTGAGAAACGATGGGAGGACGTGTGTGACCATCGATTCTTCCTTCCGGTTCCTGCGCTCTGCCGGTCCGTCAGAGCCTTTGTATGCGGAGGCCAGGGTCACAAAAAGGGGCCGGACCGTGTCCTTCTGTCATTCCGGCGTTTATGGAAGGGATTCCGGGAAGCTGTTTGCAGAGGGGGATTTTACGTTTTTCTGCCAGGAATAAGGAGGATGCTCCCGCCGTTCCCGCCGGACCGCGCGTTTTCCTGCGCGCCATGGGGAGGCTGTGAAGAGACCGGGGGGCCAGAACGGGGTCCCGGTTGACATCCGGGAGAAAGCGTGCTAGAATGGGCGGTAACTGACAGGAAGGGGTGAAAGGATGAGAAAATAATCTGCTTTTGATGACATGAAACCTTTAAATGGTATTGGGCCGCAGGCTCCATACGTTTTTTTCATGCCGCCAGAAGTGGATTATGTTCTCATAACCCCTTTTTTTCGTGCGTAAATTTACAGATCAATGGCGGGTTGTGGTGCATAATGGAACTGTCTGGCAGCGGGCGGTTCCTTTTTTATGCCTGGAAATGGGATCCGGGCCGTAAGGAGGACCGCAAAAAGGAGGGATTTATATGGCACAGATCCAGGTAAAAGACCTTACATTCTGCTACGACGGAGGCATTGACAATATTTTTGAGGATGTTTCCTTTTCCATCGATACGGACTGGAGACTGGGATTCATCGGAAGGAACGGAAAGGGAAAGACCACGTTTTTAAATCTGCTGCTGGGAAAATACCGATACCAGGGCACCATTGACGCGCCCTCCGGGTTCCGCTATTTTCCCTATCTGGTCACAGAACGCCAGATGGGGATGGAGGCCTGGGAGTTTATAGATGAGCTGGAGGAGGGCTGTGAGCTCTGGCAGGCAGCCCGTGAGCTGGCGGACCTGGGGGAAACGGACGAGATCCTTTACCGGCCCTTCGGCAGCTTAAGTCCGGGAGAACGGACGAAGATCCTTCTGGCTGTCCTGTTTGCCGGGAACGGAGGTTTTTTTCTCATTGACGAGCCCACCAGCCATCTGGACCTGGAGGCCAGGGAAGCGGTACAGACGTACCTGGCGTCAAAAAAGGGCTTTATCCTGGTGTCCCACGACCGGGAGCTTCTGGACGCCTGTACGGATCACTGCCTGGTGCTGAACCGGAGGACCATTGAGGTGATGACCGGGAGCTTTTCTGTCTGGTGGGAAAATAAGACCCGAAAGGACAAGTTTGCTGCATCGGAAAACGAAAAGCACCTGAAGGAGATCCGGAAGCTTAAAGAGGCCTCGGCCCGGGCCGCCGGATGGGCGGATAAGAACGAGCGCACCAAGATCGGCTACGATCCCATCAAGGAGCATGACCGGGGGAATGGATCGCGCAGCTACATCGGAGCTAAAACGAAGAAGATGCAGAGCCGCGTAAAGCAGATGGAAAAACGGATCGGCCGGGAGATCCGGGAGAAGGAGGGACTGCTGAAGGATCTGGAGGTCCCCGCAGATCTGAAGCTCACAAAGCTGTCCCACCACAAGTCGGTGCTTGTGGAAGCCAGGGATTACAGCATACGGTACAGAGACGCCGGGAGGCCGGTTTTTGAAGGGCTGGGCTTTTCCATAGAAAAAGGAGACCGGGCGGCTCTCAGCGGAAGAAACGGCTGTGGAAAATCGACTCTGATCCGGGCGATCCTGGGGAAAAATGGCCAGGGAAGCGGGCTTCTGGATGTGGAGGAGGCCGGCGTCTGCCGGACGGCGGCGGGACTTGTGATCTCCTATATGGGACAGGAGGCCTCAGGCCTTAAGGGGTCCGTCCGGGACCTTTGCCGGGAACGGGGCCTGGACGAAAGCCTGTTTCTGGCGGTCCTGCGCCAGCTGGACTTTGAACGCACCCAGTTCCTTAAAAACATGGAGGATTATTCCGAGGGGCAGAAAAAGAAGGTCCTTCTGGCAGCCAGCCTGGCAACGCCGGCCCATCTTTATATCTGGGACGAGCCTCTCAATTATATCGATGTGTTTTCCAGGATGCAGATCGAAACGCTTCTGCTGGAATACCAGCCCACCATGCTGTTTGTGGAGCATGACGCAGGCTTCTGCCGGAGGATCGCAACGAAGACCATCCGGCTCGACGGCTAGATCCCGGTGCATATGGGGCCTCTGCTGTTTCATATACTGATACGACGAAGGCCCTGGGGGCTTTTTCATGGACAAGAGACTGAAAAAAATGACGGCCATATTTTTCCTGGCGGCTGCGGCTGATCTTTTCCTGGCGGCTGTACTCCTGGCTTCCCTGGCCCGGCAGAGGGCGGAAGGGGCCGCAGCCCCGGGCACGGGACGGGTGGTGGAGGACGGCGGCTGGGACGGGCTGGGAACGGAGGAGGCCGGAGCCGTGGCCCTGACCTTTGACGACGGTCCCAATGCCCGATATACGGAGGCTCTTCTGGACGGCCTTAAGGAGCGGGAGGTCCGGGCATCGTTTTTCCTGGTGGGCCAGTGCATCGAAGGGAACGAGGATACTGTAAGACGGATGGCAGAGGAGGGCCATCTCATCGGCGTCCACTGTATGGAGCACAGGGATCTGACCCGGGAATCGGAGGAAGAGGCAGTACGGCAGCTCATGGACACCGCCGCCATGATCGGAGCCGTCACAGGGAGGATGCCGGAGTATATACGGCCGCCCTTTGGTAAATGGAGCAGCGGACTCCAGGAGGCGGTTCCCATGGAGACGGTGCTCTGGAGTGTGGATTCGCTGGACTGGAAGCTCCAGGATACAGACCGGATCGTGCGGAGGGTCTTAAAGGATACGGAGGACGGGGATATCATCCTGATGCACGATGAATTCCAGACGTCTGTGGAGGCGGCCATGGAGATCATTGACAACCTTCTGGCAAAGGGCTATACTTTTGTTACGGTAGACGAATTAACCATAGATTAAGAGGAAGACCATGGATTTATTTGATTACATGCGGACAAATACAATGGAAAAGGAGGCGCCCCTGGCTTCACGGATGCGGCCGGCGACCCTGGATGAGGTGGTGGGACAGCAGCATATAATAGGAAAGGATAAGCTGCTGTACCGGGCCATCAAGGCTGACAAACTGGGGTCCGTGATCTTTTACGGTCCTCCGGGAACGGGAAAGACCACCCTGGCAAAGGTGATCGCCAATACCACCAGCTCCCGGTTCTGCCAGATCAACGCCACAGTGGCCGGAAAAAAGGATATGGAGGACATTGTAAAGGAGGCCAAGGATGCCCTGGGCATGTATGGGAAGAAGACCATCCTGTTTGTGGATGAGATCCACCGGTTCAATAAGAGCCAGCAGGATTACCTCCTTCCCTTTGTGGAGGACGGTACGGTGACTCTCATCGGAGCCACCACGGAAAATCCCTATTTTGAGGTCAACAACGCCCTTCTTTCCAGGTCCCGGATCTTTGAGCTGAAGCCCCTGGAAAAGCAGGATATCAGAGAACTGGTGCTCCGGGCCGTTTATGATGAGAAAAAGGGCATGGGCGCATACGGGGCGGATATCACCGATGAGGCGGCGGATTTCCTGGCGGATGTGGCCAACGGGGACGCCCGGGCGGCCTTAAACGCTGTGGAGTTGGGGATCCTTACCACGAAGCAGTCGGAGGACGGAAAGGTCCATATCACGCTTCCTGTGGCAGCCGAGTGTATCCAGAAGCGGGCCGTCCGGTATGACAAGGACGGGGACAATCATTACGATACGGTCTCCGCCTTCATAAAGAGCATGCGGGGCTCGGATCCGGACGCGGCCCTTTATTACCTGGCCCGGATGCTGTATGCCGGTGAGGATGTAAAATTCATCGCCAGACGGATCATCATCTGTGCAGCCGAGGATGTGGGGAACGCTGATCCCAACGCCCTTACGGTGGCGGTGAGCGCCGCCCAGGCGGTGGAGCGGATCGGCCTGCCCGAGGGCCAGATCCCTCTGGCCCAGGCGGTGGCCTATGTGGCGACGGCTCCCAAGAGCAACGCGGCCTGCCTGGGGATCTTTAAGGCCATGGAGGCGGTGCGGTCGGAAAAAACGTCTCCGGTGCCCGCCCATCTTCAGGATAAGCATTATAAGGGTGCGGAAAAGCTGGGCCATGGCCTGGGATATAAGTACGCCCACGACTATCCCAGACATTATGTGAAGCAGCAGTATCTTCCCGACGGCATGGAAGACTGTGTGTTTTACGAGCCCACAGAAAATGGGTATGAAAAGCAGATCCGGGAGCACATGGAATGGCTGAAGGGGGAGGATAAGGACTGACGGTCCTTCCCCCGGGGCCTGGCTCCGGAAGAAAATCGAAATTTTTCTTTTCAAGATAGGAAGTTTGAGTTATAATAAAAGCATATCCAGAGCCGGAGGGCATCGCCGGACGGCTGTTATACTTATCTGTCGAATATCTGAAATATCTTGTGAATCCCCAATGATAAACAGCAGAAACAGAAATTAAGGAGAGAATTTATGCGTGAAAAATTAGCAACACTGCCTTTGTCACAGCTTCGCGAGCTGGCAAAGAGTCAGGGAATTAAATACGTGAGCGGACTGAGAAAATCTGAGCTGGTGGACAGGCTGTGCGAGGTGGCAGAAAAGGAAAAAGACGATAAAACAGAGAGCGCGGCTTCCGGCGTCCAGGAACGGACAGCAGGAGACCGCCCGGAGGGGAATGACCGTCCAGCCCGCGTTTATGGAGAACGCCAGGAATCCAAGGGGGATCCAAGAAGCGATCTCCAGGACCTGGACAGCGGCATTGAGGCATACGGGATCCTGGAAGTGATGCCCGACGGATTCGGCTTTATCCGCTGCGAGAATTTCCTTCCCGGAGAAAACGACGTTTACGTGGCTCCCTCCCAGATCCGGCGTTTTAATATGAAGACCGGAGATATGGTACGGGGAAGCAGGAGGGTAAAGACGGCTACGGAAAAATTCGCAGCCCTTCTTTATGTGACCTCCATCAACGGATATCCCACCTATGTGGTGGAGCGCCGGCCAAACTTTGAGGATCTGACTCCCATCTTCCCCAACCGGAGACTGAGCCTGGAGGTAAAGAATGGAAGAAACACCACGGCCATGCGGGTCATGGATCTTCTGGCCCCCATCGGAAAGGGGCAGAGAGGCATGATCGTATCCCCGCCAAAAGCCGGCAAGACAACTCTTTTAAAGCAGGTGGCAAAGGCCGTGACCACCAACCACCCGGATATGCATCTGATCATCCTTCTGATCGACGAGCGTCCCGAGGAAGTTACGGATATTAAGGAATCGGTCATCGGCCCCAATGTGGAGGTGATCTATTCCACCTTTGACGAGCTGCCGGAGCGCCATAAAAGGGTTTCCGAAATGGTCATCGAGCGAGCCAAGCGCCTGGTGGAGCATGGCCGGGATGTGATGATCCTGTTAGACAGCATGACCCGCCTTGCCAGGGCCTATAACCTGGTGGTCCCGCCCAGCGGAAGGACGCTTTCCGGCGGTCTGGATCCGGCGGCCCTCCATATGCCCAAGCGGTTCTTCGGAGCGGCCAGGAATATGAGAGAGGGCGGAAGCCTGACGATCCTTGCCACAGCCCTGGTGGATACAGGAAGCCGTATGGACGATGTGATCTATGAGGAATTCAAGGGAACCGGAAATATGGAGCTGGTCCTGGATCGGAAGCTTTCCGAAAAGCGGATCTTCCCGGCCATCGATATCTTAAAATCCGGAACCCGCCGGGACGACCTCCTGCTGACGCCGGAGGAGGCGGAGGCTGTGGATTCCATCCGCAAGGCTACCAGCTCCATGAAGGCCGACGACGCGGTGGAGAAGGTCCTGGATCAGTTCGCCCGGACCAAGTCCAACCGGGAGTTCGTGGACGTCATAAAGAAAATCAGACTTTTTTAATTGCCCGGAGGAAGATCGTATCATGGAAGAAGAATCAAAAAATCCCATACAGGTGGCGGAGAAGCTGTTCCGGGTCATCGAGCTTCTGGCAGAAAATGGCCCTATGGGGATCATGGAGCTGAGCGCTTCCCTGGGATTTCATAAGAGCACGGTACACAGGCTGGTGGCGTCCTTACAGTATATGGGTTATATCCGCCAGGACGAGGAATCCCTAAAATATTACTTGTCCCTGAAATTCTTAGAGATCGGCAGCCGGATCCTGGAGCAGACCAGTATGGCGGCTTTGATCCATCCGTCGTTAAAGCGTCTGTCGGAGCAGACGGGTGAGACGGTCCACCTGGTGAAGCGGGAAGGGACGGAGGCGGTCTATATCGACAAGGTGGAATCCTTCGCCAGCTCCATCCGTATGGTATCCCGGGTGGGTAGCCGGATCCCTCTTTACTGTTCCGGCGTGGGAAAGGCCCTGCTGGCGGAGCTGACGGACCGGGAGATCGGAGAGATCTGGAAAAATTCCCGGATCCGGAAGCTGACGCCCAGGACCATCACAGAGCTTCCCGTTCTCATGGAACGGGTGGAGCAGGTACGGAAAGACGGATATGCGGTGGACGATGAAGAAAACGAGGAGGGCGTCCGCTGCATCGCCGCCAGTCTCAGGGATTACCACAAGGATCCCGTATACGCACTGAGTATTTCGGCCCCGGCCAACCGTATGACCGACCAGCGGATCCTGGAGCTTAAGGAGTATGTGCTGGCCTTCCGGCAGGAGCTGTCCCGGAGCCTGGGGCTGGCCGGAAAGTAGAAGTAAGCCCAGGCGGAAGGGAATTATGCCGCAGAAGCGGCCCGCCGCAGGCGAGCTTCTTTCTTGATACACTTGCTTTTTAACGTACTGAAGTTTATAATGAAGGTATGTGAAAAACAGGGGAGGATAAAATATGGAAGGAAATCAAAAAACCAGGATCCAGAAATTCATGGGCGGAAATAAAAAGGGATACCAGACTGCATTCCATATGGCGTGGCCTGCAGTCATGGAGTCCTTTTTTATTGCCCTGGCCGGAATGGTGGATTCTCTGATGGTCAGCTCCATGGGGCCAGAGGCGGTGGCCGCCGTGGGACTTACGACCCAGCCCAAGTTCATCGGGCTGTGCATCTTCATCGCCACCAACGTTTCCGTGTCGGCCCTGGTGGCCAGACGACGGGGAGAGAAGGACCAGTACGGAGCCAACCAGGTGCTCTTAATGGCAGCGGCCTTTACCCTGGCGGTGGGGACATTGATCAGCATGGCCTGCGTTTTCTTTGCAGATCCCATTATCCGGCTCTGCGGGGCCAACGAGGATACCCAGGCGGGAGCCGTCCGGTATTTCCAGATCATCATGGGCGGGATGATGTTCAACATTATCTCCATGGCCATTAACGCGGCCCAGAGAGGAGCAGGAAACACAAAGATCGCCATGCGCACCAATGTGACCTCCAATGTGGTCAATATGATCGGAAACTACCTGCTGATCCAGGGAAATCTGGGCTTTCCCAGGCTTGGGATCACCGGAGCGGCCCTGGCCACGGTATTTGGAACGGTCATCGCCTGCCTCATGAGCATTCTTTCGGTGATGAAACGGGATAATTTTGTCAGCATCCCCTTTATCATTAAGGAAAAGGTGCGGGTCACCCTGGAGCCGGCAAAAAACATGTTTAAGGTGGCCTCCAGTGTATTTGTGGAGCAGATCTTCATGCGGATCGGCTTCCTTACGGTCTCCATCATGGTGGCAAAGCTGGGGACCGACGCCTTTGCGGCCCACCAGGTGGGAATGAACGTCATGAGCCTTTCCTTTTCCTTTGGAGACGGGATGCAGGTGGCAGCGGTGGCCCTCTGCGGCAGGAGCCTGGGAGAAAAGCGGCCGGATCTGGCCCAGATGTACGGCACCATCTGCCAGAGGATCGGCAATATGATCTCCATTGTGCTGGCGGTCCTTTACACCACCCTGGGTACCTGGTATTTTCATCTGTTTTTCGATGAACCCCACCTGGTGGCCATGGGGGTGGAGATCACCCGTGTCCTGACCTTCATCGTCCTTCTCCAGATCGCCCAGGTGATCTACATGGGCTGTTTAAGGGGAGCCGGTGATGTGGTATTTACCACCATTGCCTCCACCATCAGCATCACCTTCGTCCGTCCCATCCTGTCCTATGTGTTCTGCTATGCCTGCGGACTGGGGTTAGTCGGGATCTGGCTGGGGATCCTGGGAGACCAGACCTCCAGGCTCCTTCTTACCACCTGGAGATTTAAGAGCGGCCGGTGGATGAAGATCGAAATCTAAAAAAAACATAAGAATTGCGAAAGTTTTGTGAACTTCCTTGACGGTCCGCGGTTTGCGTGATAGGATAAGCACTGTACAAAAAGGTGACAAGTTGTCACTATAAGAGAGCGGATAATTTTCCTCGGATACAGGAAGAATAGAGGAAAAGAAACGGATCATCAAGGAAAGAGACGGTGTAAGAAAACAATGGACAGCAAGGTACAGGACAACAATAAAATGGCAACAGCCCCATTGGGGAAGCTGATGACAGAGCTGGCAGTTCCCACGGTATTTGCCCAGCTTGTGAATCTTCTTTATAATATGGTGGACCGGATCTACGTGGGCCGGATCCCGGAGGTGGGCCATCTGGCCCTGGCCGGGCTGGGAGTTACCTTCCCGGTGATCATCCTGATCTCCGCCTTTGCGGCTCTGGTAGGAGCCGGGGGAGCGCCCCAGGCAGCCATCTGTATGGGAAAGAAGGATATGAAGGGGGCGGAGCGGATCCTGGGGAACTGCATCACGGCCCTGTGCATTCTGGCAGTGGTCTTAAGCGTGTTCTTTTATGCGGTGAAGGAACCGCTGCTGATGTTGTTTGGAGCCAGTGAACAGACCATCGGCTATGCCAACAGCTATCTGGGGATCTATCTTCTGGGCACTATTTCCGTACAGATCGCCCTGGGATTAAATACGTTCATCAACTGTCAGGGCTTTGCCAGGACAGGAATGAAGACGGTGCTCATCGGTGCTGTGTTAAATATCATCCTGGACCCGATCTTCATTTTCGGCTTCCATATGGGAGTTCAGGGAGCGGCTCTGGCCACCATCTTAAGCCAGACCGTTTCGGCTGTCTGGGTGCTGTCCTTCCTTTGCGGAAAGAAGAGCATCTTAAGGGTCAGAAAAGAAAATCTGAAGATAAAAAAGGCGGTCCTGGTCCCGGTGCTGGCCCTGGGAGCGTCCCCGTTCATCATGCAGGCCACGGAATGCCTGGTGCAGCTGACGTATAACTCTGGAATGCAGCATTACGGGAATGACTATTATGTGGGAGCCATGACCATCCTGTTTTCCATCATGCAGATGCTGTTCCTGCCTCTGTCCGGACTGACCCAGGGTGCCCAGCCCATCATCAGCTATAACTTCGGAGCCGGGAACCATGAGCGGGTGAAGAAGGCCTTTAAGCTGCTGTTTGCAGCGGGAGTCGGTTTTTCCCTGGTGGGGACAGGAGCTGTGCTTTTATTCCCCCAGGTGTTCATCCGGCTGTTTTCAGATAATGTCCAGGTGATCGAGATCGGTGTCTATGCGGCCAGGATCTATATGTTCGGCTTCCTGATCATGGGCGCCCAGATGGCCTGCCAGCAGACCTTCCTGGCTCTGGGACAGGCGAAGATCTCCGTATTCCTGGCGCTCTTAAGAAAGGTGATCCTTCTGATCCCCCTGGCCATCCTTCTTCCGAAGCTTGGCATGGGCACCGACGGACTGTTCTACGCAGAACCCATTGCGGATATCATTGCCATCGTTACCACTGTGGTCCTGTTTGCACGGAATTTTGAAAAAATGCTTTACCAGCATACGGATACAAAAGTTAAAAAGTAAAGGAGAATATTTATGGGAACAACAGACGGCGGAAAAACGCCTGGAAAACAGCCCTCACAGCAGAGCCCCAAGGGACTGATCTACTATTTCCTCACTATATTTTTAGTGACCATGCTGTTAAATGCCCTGGTCTTCCCCAATGTGATGGAAGAAAAGGTGATGGAGGTCAATTACAATGAATTCCTGGCCATGGTGGACGCAGGAAAGGTGGTCCAGGTGGAAAAGGACACGGATCAGATCATGTTCCTGGCCACGGACGCCCAGGGAAAGGAGCAGATCTATAAGACCGGCCTCTGGGAGGACGAGGCGCTGACCAACCGGCTCTATAAGGCAGGCGTCACCTTCGGAAAGGTGATCCCCCATAAGGAGTCGGCGCTGATGAATTTCCTGACCACCTGGATCCTGCCCTTTGGACTCATGTTCTTAATGGGCCATTTGCTCAGCCGGATGATGGCCAGGCGCATGGGTGGGAACGCCATGACCTTTGGAAAGTCCAACGCCAAGATCTATGCGGAAAATGAAACGGGAAAGACCTTTGCCGATGTAGCCGGAGAGGAAGAGGCCAAGGAGGCCTTAAAGGAGATCGTGGACTTTCTGCACGACCCGAAGAAATATGCAGACATCGGAGCAACGCTTCCCAAGGGAGCCCTTCTGGTGGGCCCTCCGGGAACCGGTAAGACGCTTCTGGCAAAGGCTGTGGCAGGAGAGGCCCATGTGCCGTTTTTCTCCATCTCCGGCTCGGAGTTCGTGGAGATGTTCGTGGGCATGGGAGCGGCCAAGGTCCGCGACCTGTTTAAGCAGGCCAACGAAAAGGCCCCCTGTATCGTATTCATCGACGAGATCGATACCATCGGCAAAAAGCGTGACGGCAGCGGCATGGGCGGAAACGATGAGAGAGAGCAGACCTTAAACCAGCTCTTAACAGAGATGGACGGTTTTGACGGAAAGAAGGGCGTTGTGATCCTGGCGGCCACTAACCGGCCCGAATCCCTGGACCAGGCGCTGTTAAGACCGGGCCGTTTTGACCGCCGGATCCCGGTGGAGCTGCCGGATCTTAAGGGCCGTGAGGCGATCCTTAAGGTCCATGGCCGCAGTGTGAAAATGGATGATACCGTGGACTTCAACGCCATTGCCAGGGCAACCTCCGGCGCCAGCGGTGCAGAGCTTGCCAACATCATCAACGAGGCGGCTTTAAGGGCCGTGCGTCTGGGCCGCAGAGTCGTCTGCCAGGCGGATCTGGAGGAGAGCGTGGAGACAGTCATCGCCGGATACCAGAGAAAGGATGCGGCGGTGTCTGAGAACGAGAAGAGGATCGTGGCCTACCATGAGATCGGCCACGCCCTGGTGGCTGCCTGCCAGTCCAACTCGGCTCCGGTCCACAAGATCACCATTATCCCCAGGACCAGCGGCGCTCTGGGCTACACCATGCAAGTGGAGGCCGGGGAACGGTTCTTAATGAGTAAGGAAGAAGCCTTAAATAAGATCGCCACCCTCACCGGAGGCCGCGCGGCGGAGGAATTCATGTTCCATTCCATCACCACCGGCGCATCCAACGACATCGAGCAGGCCACAAAGCTGGCCAGGGCCATGGTGACACGGTACGGTATGAGCGAGCAGTTCGGAATGGTGGCCTTAGAGACAGTGACCAACCAGTATCTGGGAGGAGACACGTCCTTAGCCTGCTCGCCGGAAACGGCCAGGGCCATCGACGAGGAGGTCATTAAGACCGTGAAGGAGCAGTACGGGAAGGCCATGGAGATCCTTAAGGAACATGCGGGAAAACTCAATGAGCTTTCGGCGTATCTTCTGGAAAAGGAGACCATTACCGGCGAAGAGTTCATGGAAATTTTAAACCGATAGGATATTTTTTGTTTACGCATCCCTGGAAGTAGTGTATACTGACAGCAGGAGGGGATCAGATGAGAAAACGAATCTGCCCGTACTGCGATCAGGAGCTGGAAAGCCGCTACTGCCGGGGATGCCGCCGTTTTGTGAAAACGCCTCTGATCGTGGACGTGAATTATTATTTAAATGAAAGACATCCGGCTTCAGAGGAGAGCTGCCAGTACCACGGTGATCTGCATACCGGGGAAATGGGAGGCGGGCCGGACCGCAGAGCTTCGTATGAGGATGTGGAAAAGGCCGGGTGGCCGGGAAGTAAGGCGGCCGCCGCGCCTAAGGCCAAGGCCGGAAAGAACGGAAAGCCTGGAAAGAAGGCTTCCGAAGCGCCGGTATCCCGGAACCAGAGCGCCGGCTCCGGCCGAAGTGCGTCCCGGCCTGGCCGGGGATGGGCCCCGATGTGGATCCTGGCCGCAGCCGCGGCAGCTGTGATCATGGCCTCCGGCGGGATGGTCATGAACAGTATAAGCCATATGGTCCCGGACTTGGAGCCGGAGCCGGTATATCCGGAGGAGGGATCCTGGGATGAGGGGATCTCTATCGAGGAGGTGTGGCCGGAGGAAACAGCGGCTGGAGAGCAGGAGCTTTCAGAGGAAGAGGTCCGGGCTGCGGGGATCCGGTGCAATGGCTACGGCCACCTGGACGTAAACGGCGATGAGCTGCAGGCAGACCTGGAGGGCCTGGCCGCAGACCATGGCCTGGCGGTGGAGGAGCTGGGCCGGACCAGCGTCAACTTTGCCTTTGGGGAGTTCACCAATTATGAGGTCCGGTATGACTATATCCTTACGGGGGAGGACGGCTGGTACCGGGCCGTGACCCTGAGCCTGGACACCGGCGACGGCAGCCTCCACGGCATACAGGTCTCCGCGGATAACCTGGAGGCCATGTACCAGCTTCTGGATATGGTCATGGGGCTTCTGAAGGAATCGGGAGCTGTTTCTGAAAATCCCGGCGGCCAGATGGTCTTTGAGACCGTAGTTATGGAAGGCGGACTGGAGGACGGGATCACCGGAGAGGTGATGTACCAGGGCCTGGAGGCCTGGGCAGCCTACGATGACAGCGGCAGCGGGGAGTTCTGTATGCTGAGCCTTTATGCGCCGGAAGAGGGCGAAACGGTCTAGGGAAGGAAACGATGCCTGAGAAAAGAACCGCCCCGGGCGAAAGGGCCCGGCCGCATAAGGGTATCATTTAAAACCGTCCAGGTTCAGTAAGTTGGGACACATGCTACACACCGTGT
>NZ_JAOQJF010000021.1:0-58020 GCF_025567195.1 Alitiscatomonas aceti
AATATAATACCTGGTCGAACTGACATTCGGTTTTTGAGATACATACCGAAGGTCTTATTAAGGTTACCCTTTTTTCGGAAAGACACATCAAAATCTTTTTCAAAAGGTTCTTGACATATCACCAGAATGCTTCTATTTCAATTTCAGCACAAATCCCCAGATACTCACCACGATCAGGAGGAGGCCCAACAGGAAGAACACCACCCGCCGGTATCCTCTGCTGTGACGGTAAGCATCCCGCGTACCAGTGGGTCACAGAGCCAGTTCCAGTTGCGGACTGCTCCAATCAAAATCACGGCCCCGATGATCACCGAGGCAATATACCAATGTTCCTGCAAGAACGCTGTGATCGGTTCGCGGTTCATTTACATATATCCCCCTTTTCATCATCGGGAGTTTCCTTTTGGATAATCTCCTTCCCGCTCTTTTAAATCCAGCTCCAGATCTTTTTCCTCCTCCAGATATTCCTCGCAGTCCCGAACCAGTTTTTGAGCGTCCAGGGAAATAAAGTCCTTGACTTTTCTCTTTTTCATGGCGTTCTCTTTACGCAAATACCTGCTGGTATTTCTCTTTCAGTTCCTTCGGCGCCGTCTTGATGACCTTGCTGCCGCCGTTCTGAGAATCCTTTCCCCAGATGGCCCAGAGCAGGCTCTGCCAAGCGATAGCCTGGAATTTTGCATCCTTTCTCTCGTCTGGCAGGAGATAGGCGGAGAAGCGGTGCTTGACTGTCAGCAGAGCATCCAGGCTTTCCTCATTGGCAATCAGGCTGCGGAATTCCTTGGCAGGCTCCAGCCACTGCATCGATAATGCACCCCGCACCAGTACGCCCAAGGTCCACAGCTGGAAACCGAACTTGCGGATAAAGGCATGGAGGAATTTCTCTTGCAGGGAAGAGTGCTCATCATCGCATAGATCCAGATACTCTACCACCAGCGGTGCCCACTGTTCTCCTTCCAGCCCCAGGGCAAACACGGCAAAAGTTCCGGGCATGGCGCAGGATTCATCGGGGAGATTGTTGTACCATTCATACTCCCGCATGGCCAGCCGTGCATACCGCTCAATATCGCCGTGTAATCTGGGGTACTGGACAGCACAGGCAAAGAGCTGATTCACTCCCTTTTTCGGAAGCCCAGGAATGGGCAGATAGTTTTTCTCTGGGCCACGGAACTCCACAGAGTAACTGCGGGGGAAGTCCTCCTGCTCCAGCACCGCGCACAGGTAGTCCAGGATTTCAGCATAGCACTCATCTGTGGAGTCCTTGGCGGTGATGCGGATGGCAGCGAAAGCGTCGTTGGCCGAGGCGGTCAGGTGCTTTGTTTTTCGCTTTTGGATGTTAGGCGGCAATTTGCCGCTGCCACTCGTTTTCAGCTCCTTTACCATGTCCGGGCGGAGCTGGGAAACCAGACCGAGAATATGCCCGGTCATGAGAGCTTCAAAACTCTGCCCATACACTGTATGGCAGACCGCCACATAGCAGGCAAAGTGCAGCAGTCCTTCATCCACATCCTCCGGGCGCAATTCCGCCCACACCGTGCAGGGCGGAAAGACTGTAAACCCATCTTCACGCTCTCCAACAAGGAAGTACCGTTCCTGCACCTGCTTTTCTATGTACTTCTCCAACTTATAGCGGATCTCATTCCAGCCCGCCAACCGCCGCAGGGCATCGCAGAATACAACCGCCTCCTCGCAGGGAAATCCCTTCAAAGGCAGCTTGGACAGATACCGATCCAGCAGCTGACTGGGAAGGAAGGGAGTTCCGCTTTGATTCCGAACTACCATCGGGGAGCCAGAATGGTTTTCTTTTGCGGTCCCATCCAACACATCCTGGATGCACCGATCTGCGTGTTTCAGCACTTCGGGGTCAGTATCCGGTTTATGTATCAGATAATAACGGTCATTTACGCCGTCGCGTTTTGGCAAACTCATGTCTGATCACCTCTTTTTAGACAATAAAAAAGCCCCACGCCGCACTGTCATGAAGACAGGCTGACGCAGGACATGAAGAAGCCGCGTTGAAGGAGCCGCATCCACCAGCAAATGTAGTTTCTTCAACAACCAAAATAATTTTTTCGTATCTTAAAGCAGCAAATGGCTGTCCAATATATTGATTCATCGCAGCACCCTTTTTGTTCGCATAGTATTGTTTTTTATTGTACCATGCCCTTCGGACATGGTACCCCTCCGGGAGAATTGAGCGCCTGGATTTTCGCGGTGAACGCGAAAACCAGATGCGCGATGGTATAATGTCTGTTTTACAGACATTATACCATGCCCTTCGGACATGGTACCTCTCCGGGAGAATTGAGCGCCTGGATTTTCGCGGTGAACGCGAAAACCAGATGCGCGATGGTATAATGTCTGTTTCCAGGCATTATACCACATATTGTTTGATTCGGGAATATTTTTCTTACAGGAATCCATATGCCTAAAATAAAATTTTAACTAAGTTAATTCCTGTATACAAAAAACTTGCAAAATTTTCCGTTTGGTGCTATACTAACGTTTAGTTGGAAAACCTTTTTGGAAGCATAGCTCAGCTGGGATGAGCGTTCGCCTCACACGCGAGAGGTCATGGGTTCGAGCCCCATTGCTTCCATTTTCTTATTTATGAGATCCGGGGCATTAGCGCAGTTGGGAGCGCGCAACATTCGCATTGTTGAGGTCGTGGGTTCGAATCCCATATGCTCCATGTTTTATTCTGTCAATACAAAAATACCGGGACCATACCGTTTTGGATGGTTCCGGTATTTTTGTTATGGGAAATGGCACCCTATGGCATAAAAAACGCTCTGCGGGGATCTTCATGGGGCGAAGGGAAACTTTGCCGCAGAAGCAACCCGCCGCAGACGGAGAAGCCCGCCTGCGGGCCTCTCTCTTGTTTCGTCCTTATGTACAGCCTCATTGCTGTATGCCTACTTCTGCCCGTCCAGATATCTTCCGATCCCCAGGACCAGACCGTCTGCCAGCTTTTCAAGCGCCGCGTCTGAGTGATCCGATGCCTTGTCCCCCAGCTCAATATCCACGCTGGGGATGGTGGAATAAGAGGTCTGGGTCAGATCCATGGCCATGGCGCCCGATGAAAAGATCTTATTTCCTTTTTCCTTAAGCCCCTTTACCAGACTTTCCCCCAGGGCGTTGTGGGACTGCCAGTGGGAGGCCACCGGCTCCATGGCCCGGTATGACCTGTGATCCGGGACACTCATGAAAAAGCAGCCCTTGTCGGATGTGGTGGAATCCCAGTGCAGAGAAATATGGATATCTGCCGTATTGTTGGCGATCACCGTCCGTGCCACATTATCCAGCTGCACATCTTCCTCCTCCCGGATCATCACCACGTCGTAGCCCTCTGCCAGCAGCTTATCCTTCAGTTTTTTTGCCATGGCCAGGGTCACTGTGCTTTCCGGCGTTCCGTCTGCGAAAGTCATCCCGGACGATATGGCGGACGCATACACGGCTCCGGCTCCTGTGGTCCCTCCGGTCACCTTGGGAGATCCGTCCGGATGGCAGAGGGTCTTCATGGAGCTTCCGCCCCGGGTCCCATGGCCCGCATTGACACAGACCGTCTTTCCCTTCCGGTCCGCCCTTCCGTTCTTATAATACACCGCCGCCTCGCTGTTTATCTTGGAAAATGAAGCAAATTCCCAGTTTTTGTCCAGGAACACGTCCTTCGAGCTTTCCACATGTACATTTTTTTCATGGACCTGTACGGCTGACTTCCCATCCAGGACACTGGACGGCTCCTGGCTGCTCAGATACCGGCTGGCCACATAACACGCGTTTCCGTTGACCGTCACCCGGCTCCAGGTTCCGTCGTCCGATTCCCGCTGGATCTTCGTCCCCCTGGGTACCGTTCCCAGAACTGCGCTGTCTGTGGATTTTCCCTCCCGGCAGTTTAAATTGCCCGCCGTCACATATACCGTATCCGCCAGGGCCGTTCCCGGCACCGCCGCGGCCGCCATAAGAAGCCCGATGCCAGCCATCAGTCCTACTTTCTTTCTGTTCATATAACCCCTCCTCTTTCTCTCCGGCCGTTTTCCGGCCAGGCTCCTGCCCGATATGTAAAAGGCAGGGGGAAGCACAGCCTCCCGCCCGCCTTTTTGTTTCTGTTATTCCGTCCTGCACCCGTATCTTCCGGCCTGGCACCGGATGGTCCACCACTGGCCGTTGCAGTACACCTCCATCCAGCATCCGCCGCTGCCAGTGCAGCCGCAGTTCCCAGTGTTTCCGGTATTTCCGCAGCCATTGTTTCCAGCGTTCCCACTGTTTCCGCAGCCGCAGCCACCGTTGTTCCCGGCGTTTCCGCTGTTTCCGCAGCCGCAGTTTCCACCGTTTCCAGTATTTCCGCAGCCACCATGGTTCCCAGCGTTTCCAGTATTTTCGCAGCCACAGCCTGCGGAACCAATATTTCCTGTACTCTGGCAGCCGCAGTTCTGGTACCACCAGCTGTTCCAGCAGGTGTTCCGGCAGTTTCTGTAACATCCGTTGTTCACAAAATTATTTCGATTGCAGCACATATGATAAATCTCCTTTTTTACTTAAGGTTGTACTTTATCATATGGGACAGCCGCAAAAAAGGTGCAGGCTTTTCCATTCCGCAGCCAGAAAACCAAAGACCTGCCCCGGCCGGGCTCCTCCGGCGGAGGAAGCCAGCCGCTGCTGCATTAGTCTCCCAGCACGTTGACGATCTTGGACGGGCTCCTGTAATTCCAGGAAGAGATCTTGATTCCCGTCCGCTTACTGGAGGCATGGACCACCTGGCCGTTGCCGATATAAAGGGCCACATGGTTGATCCCGCCGCCGCTGCCGGAATAGAATACCAGATCTCCAGGCCGCATCTGGCTGGATTTGATGGATTTTCCGCAGTTTGCCTGGGCCGCAGAGCTGTGGGGCAGGGATACCCCAAAGTGGGCCATGACAGACATGGTAAAGCCAGAGCAGTCCGCGCCGTTTGTAAGGCTCGTGCCTCCCCATACGTAAGGATTGCCCACAAACTGCACGGCATAGTTGGCGATCTGGGCCCGTTTCGAGGAAACGCTTCCTGCGCTGGAACCGGCCGCCCCGTCGTTGGCGCTTCCGCCGGATGGCTTGGAGCTTCCGCCCTTACCAGGCTTTGACGTGGTCCCGCCAGACGGCTTAGAGCTTCCAGTGCTTCCATTTCCTTTTGCCGGGGCCTCCACCACCGGAGTATAGGGGATCGCCTCATTGAGGCCGTATTTCACATCCACGTAATCGCTGGAGATAAAGGCAGTGGAATCATCCAGCTCGATCTCCACCCAGCCGTCCTGCTGGCTGACCACCAGGAACTTTTCGCTGCTGGCGATCTGGGTCCAGATCCTGGATTCCGTATTGGGCTCGGACCGGACGTTGACGCCGTCGGTGTTGGCAATGGCCATGAGCTTTGCCACCTGCATGGCCTTATCCTCCGCCTGCTGGCCTGTCAGTATGTACTCTGACTTCACATAGCCTGTGATCTTTCCGGAACGGATCTTATACCATCCGTCATCCGTGGTCTCCAGGATATCACAGCCCGCGTTGCTGGGCAGCTTTGCAATGATCTTTCCGTCTCTTTCACTGGCCTTATCCCGGACGTTCAGATAATTGCTCACGTTGGAAACGCCCAGATTCTCATAAAGACTTAAGACCGTGGTCCGCATATCCTGCTTCCGGGCCTCATTGAGGGCATAGCGGACGGTCACATAGTCCGCAGAAAGATATCCGTCGTCGATCTGCACCCAGCCGTCCTGGATGCTCTCCACCGGATACCGCTCGTCCTTATAGACCTGGCCCATGATCTCGCTGTCCTGGCTGGGCTCTTTTCTCACATTCAGCTTATCTGTGCTGACCACTGCCCGCTGGATGACGTTTTCCGCCGCCACCTCCCTGGCCTTGTCGCCCGTATAGATATACTGGGAGCTGACGTAGCCGGTGACGCCGCCGGAGGATATTTTATACCAGCCGTCGGTGGAGGTGTCGATGATCTCACAGGCACCGCCGCTTAAAAGCTTTCCCACCACCTCTCCATAGGTCTCCGGGATCTTTCTCACATTCAGATAGCCGGATACCCCGGCGATCCCCAGGTTTGCATAACCGTCCAGGACCTTCTGGACCGCCTCGTCATGCTCCTTCTCGGCGATCTCCTCCGCCGAAAGGGTGGTCTCCAGAACAATGGACGCCGGTTCCCCGCTGGTCTCCGGCGGAGCCGTCGTCTCCAGGGACGCCTCCACGGTCTCCACCTTTATCCTTCCGGCCCGGCTTTCCCCGCTCTTTCCCAGAACGCCTCCAGCCACAGCCACGACGATCACGACTGCCACAGCCGCGCCTGCGCCCGCCATATATTTCATGGAAACGCCGCTGGTCCGTTTCTGCCGGATCTTTTTCAGCCGTTCAATATTCTCCTCCGGCTGTACCTTATTCTTTTTTTCCGTTACTTTCTCTTCATCCGTCATTGATACTCTCCATCTCCGGGAATTTCCGGATTTATATACATACCGTAACCCATTTTAGCAGATTATAAGGGTTCCTGTCAAATTTTTTCCCGGGATGAACCATGATATTTTTCTTACGATTTCATGAGGAAAGAGTGGAAAATACGCCGTACCAGGCCTCACCAGTCCACCACACGGTCCACGATGGCCTGCTGCTCGGTGCTGGTCCTCCTCAGATAGATCCTGGTGGTCTCAATGCTCTCATGTCCCATAAGGTCCGCCAGCAGGGCCAGGTCATTGAACCGTTCCAGAAAGCTTTTGGCAAACCGGTGGCGGAAGGAATGGGGATAGGCCACCGCCGGATCGATGCCGTACCGGAGGGCCATGACCTTCAGCTGTCCCGCCACACCCCTGGTGGTGATCCGGCGTCCCTGCTTGTTTAAAAAAAGAAAGCCGCTGGTCTGGTTTCTTCCTTCCAACCAGGCCAGCGCCTCCTCCTGCAAAAGCTTCGGTATGTAGATCCGCCTCAGCTTTCCGCCTTTGGAATACAGATCCATATATCCGATCTGTACATGCTCCGCCTTGATCTGGATCAGCTCGCTGACCCGGACCCCGGTGGCTGCCATAAAGCGGACTGCAAAATACCAGAACAGCTCTCCGTCCCGCTTTAAGCAGCTTTTAAAATACTCATAATCCGCCTCGCTGATCACATTCTCCAGAAAGGCCTTCTGCTGCACCTTTACAAACTGCAGCTTCCACTCTCCCTTTCCAATGCTGTCCAGGTAGCAGTTGATGGCGCGGATCCTTAAATTCACCGTTTAGGGCTTATAGGATTCGATCAGCCAAATCTTATGGTCCCGCAGCTTTTTCTGCGTCACCGTATCGAACTGGGCGAAATACTGCTTGACAGCAAATTTGTAGGATGCGATGGTATTTTCCGACAGATTCGTGTTCCGGAGATATACCTCAAAATCGTCTTCTCTCATATTGAAAGACCTCCTTTCAATATGATTTTATCAGACATTTCTCAAAATACCATGTATTTCCCTGTTTTTCGACATGCATCGAAGCCGATGTTTTATAACTCTCCGATTACTGTTTCCCCAGGGTCTGGAAGTGCTCCATGGAGCCGTACAGCTTCTGGATCCGTCCAAATTCCTCCTCATCGTAGAAGGAGCACAGACCATTTCCAAAGGCCTTGGCTGCCTCCAGCATAAACCGTCCTGCATCCTCCAGGTCCTCCAGATGGGTAGCTCCGGTGGCACAGCCTGCCACTGTGGTCTCTGTGGTCACTGCCACGCCTACCACCGGGGCCTTGGTGGCTGTTGCCGGCTGTAAAATGCTGTTTAAGTGGTACAGGCCGTTTCCGTAGGGAGTGATATCCTGCTGGCTTAAGGCAAATACGTGGGGCAGCCGTCCTGTGGTGCTGATCATTACATCCAGAAGATCCTCGCTGACCCGTAAGATGTATCCCTCCTTCACAGTGGGGGAGATGGCAAAGCCGCGGTGATTGATGATCCGGTTGCCCTTGGTGGTATCCACCACTAAAACGGCGTCCAGGTCATCGGTAACCTCTTCCTTATTTACCTGCCAGGTCTCAACCGGGGAGTTCATGAACGGAACGGGCTCATGGGGCGTGGTGGGCGCGTCGGGACATACGTGGGTAGAGATAAATACGTCTCCCTCTAAGAAATCACCCTTTTTCTGCATATCCAGAAGCTTTGCAGCCACTGCCAGAGCCGTTAAAGCGCCGTCTCCGTCAGAAACGAAGCCCAGCTGCTCCGGTCTTGCTCCCAGGCCGCCCAGACGGCCTAAGATACCCATGGTCTTTGCAGAGCCGCCTTTGCTCTTTCCGTTCTTTCCGGGGATCAGGATCCGCACCATATCTGTGTGGCCCTTGGGTCCCTCCAACGGGTAAGTCTCCACCTGGCAGTCCGGAACGATGGAGCGGAGATATTCCACCACCTGTGCTCCGGATGCCGAAGCGCTGTCTAAGATATCAAAAAGTTCAATGAGCTGCTTATATAACATAATAAAACCCTCCTTGCGTAAAGCCGCCGCTATTTTTAGCTGTTTAATCTATATATCCCTTTTCCTGATAATACCGCCTGGCCCCTTCGTGAAGGAGCCCAGACCCATCCTGGCACAAAAAGGATTTATCCTCCATGGCCGCCAGGCGCGGATCTCCCGCTTTTCCTATATTTTCATCCATGGCCCTGACGATCTCATAGGCCAGCCCATCCTCCATCTCCGCTCCGGCGCATAAAAATACCGGAAAGCCAAAGGTCCTCACAGGATCCTCCTGACCCCTGTATGTTCCTGCCGGGAGCGTGAGCCTCTGGTATCCCGGATTAATCTCCAGGATCCGGTCCAGCTCCTCCTCCGTATAGGAAAGGACTGAAACCTCCATTTCCTCTGAGAGTCTGATGAAAACGTCTGCGGGAGCCTCCAGGAAGCCGTGGATCCCGTCCACGGTCCCGTCTCTTAAGATCCCTGTACTGTTTTCGATCCCCCGCTGCCAGAAATTTTCTTCCTTCACATCCATATCCAGGGCGTCAAAGGCCGCCGCAGATGCCATTCCCGTCTCCGAAAACGCCGGTCCGGCCGAAAGATTCCGGCCGTCCAGTTCATGGACAAAGGCCAGACCCGAGTCCCTCCGGGCCAGCCACTGGGACGCCGCCGGATAACAGGCCATGAGGATGCGGAAATTTTCTTTTTTCTCTCCCTCAAAGGTCCCTTCCCCGTTCCAGGCGTCATAAACCACATCTCCGGATACCAGGGCCAGATCATATTTCCCCTGGCACAGGTTTTCCAGGCTCACAGGAGAGCCCTTGGACTCCTTCAGCTCCACATAGACCGTGGACTCAGAGGTATTAACTGAATCGGCCAGGGCGATGGCCTCCCTGTGAATGAGCTCCCCGTGGAGCCCTCCGGCCAGAGTCACACACTGCCGTTCTCTCTTTACCTCCTCGTCCGGAGCACAGCCCCACAGCGCCAGGGCGCTTCCCAAAAGGACCGCTGCCACCAGAAGCCGCGATGGCCATCCGGGCGTTCTGTTTCTCTTTCTGTATCCCATCTTATATAAAATCATTGACGCACACGGCACCATAGGGACGGATGCTCATGCGGTAGGCGCTTCCCTGGCCCATGGCTTTTTCTATGTATGCAATATACTCGTCTGCCAGGGCATTGGGGATCATGGCCATGATCACGCCGGCAAAACCGCCGCCGTGTACCCGGCAGGCTCCGCAGCCTTTTTCCTTAAGAAACAGCTCTGTAAGGGCCAGAGCGGTGGTGATGCCCTGCTCCTCGCTTCCCGGCACATAACAGTTCTGGAGCCACTTCCAGGAGGAATTGCCTGATTCAGTGATCAGCTCCAGGAAGTCCTCAAACCGGTCCTCCTTTAAGGCGCAGACTTCCTTCTCCACCCGCTTATTTTCCTCGAAGAAATGAAGCGCCCGAAGGAGCGCCCGGTCCCCGGCCTTTTCCTTCACCTCGGTCACACGCGCGATGACCTCTTCCTCTGTGATATCGGCGCAGACCTCTTTTCCGAACACGGCAGCTACCTTTTTCATATCCGAGGGGATGGAGGAGTATTCTGCGCTGAGATCCGCATGGCCCTTTCCTGTCTGGACAATGATCAGGCTGTGGTCCTGGGCTCCGAAATCATAATTGATCTTTTCCACCACTGGCTTTAAGGGATCCTTAAAATCAATGGTGATCATGCCGCCCACGGCGCAGGCCATCTGGTCCAGCAGGCCGGAAGCTTTGTTCCAGTATTTGTTTTCCGCATATTTTCCCACATGGGCGTAGGTGACCACATCCACTTTATTCCCGTTAAAGAAGGTATTGATCATGGAGCAGATCAGCATCTCATAAGATGCAGAGGAGCTGACTCCGGCAGCGCTGATGACGTTGCTGGTGATAAAGGCGTCAAAGCCGCCGATCCTGTACCCCATCTCCTGAAAGCCCATTAACATTCCCTTGGTCAGATCGATGGTCCCCGCCATCTTTTCGCTGGGAGAAAGGTCGTCCAGGCGGATCGTAAACCTCTGGTTGTAGGTCTCGCTGATGATATGGATCTCATCGGTCCCGTTGGCTGCGGCCGCAGCCACACAGTCCAGGTTGATGCTTCCTGCCAGGACCTTTCCATGGTTGTGGTCCGTGTGGTTTCCGCTGATCTCTGTACGGCCAGCGGAGGTGAACAGATACATGTCTGTATTTTTAAAGGCCTGGACAAAGCCCTCCATTACATGGAGATACCGGTTTTTATTTTCCTTTGCATGGTCCTTTCCATACATTTTTTCCAGGAAGTCCGCGGCCTTCCCGCCGTCCAGCTGCTGTAACAGCAAATTTTTTTCCATCGATCCATCTCCTTTTTCCATATGGCTGTCATTGGTCCTTGCCAGCCAGCCTTTTCCCATTATATAATAGATACCTACATACTTGCAATAGTTTCGTGGAAAGGTTTTGTAAAACATGAACAGCTGGAACGGAAAACCCTATCATTCTCTGGATTTTCATTTAAAAGAAATGTTTGGCAGAAAAGTATATAAGCTGGCCCTGGACGGCGGCATGACCTGTCCCAACCGGGACGGCTCTGTGGGCCGGGGCGGCTGCATCTTCTGCAGTCAGGGCGGCTCCGGGGATTTTGCCGCCAAAAAGCAGCTCTCTCTCCGTGAGCAGGCGGACCTGGCAAAAAAACTGGTGGAGAAAAAGGCCGGTCCCGACGCCCTGTATATCGCCTATTTCCAGTCCTACACCAACACCTACGCCCCTCTTCCCTATCTGGAAGCCCTGTTTACAGAAGCCGTCTCCCTGCCGGAGGTCTGCGCCCTGTCCATCGGCACCCGGCCCGACTGTCTGCCGGATGAGACTGTGGCTCTCCTTTCCCGGCTGAACCAGGAAAAGCCCGTATGGGTGGAGCTGGGCCTCCAGACCATCCATGAGTCCACCGCCCGGTTCATCCGCCGCGGCTATGGGCTTCCCGTTTTCGAGGACGCCTTCCGCCGTTTGCGGGCCGCAGGCCTGACGGTCATCGTCCATGTGATCCTGGGCCTTCCGGGCGAGACCCGGGAGGATATGCTGGAAACCATCCGGTACCTGGCAGGCCTTAAGATCGACGGGATCAAGCTTCAGCTCCTCCATGTATTAAAGGGCACTGACCTGGACCGGCTGTACCGCCAGGGCGCCTTCCAGGTCCTGGAGTTTTCCCAGTATCTGGAGCTGGTGGGAGACTGTTTAAAGCTCCTTCCTCCGGAAACGGTGATCCACCGGCTCACCGGCGACGGGCCCAGATCCCTGCTGACAGCCCCCTTATGGAGCGGAAACAAACGTCTGGTGCTGAATTCCATGGCCAGGTATCTGAAAGAAAATAAAATTTATCAGGGCCAGGAGTACTGATACTCCCGGCCCTTTTCTGGCTCCTATAATGCTAAGATCACGCCTCCGTCGTTGGCGTATACGGTAGATACTCCGCAGGTATCGGTGATGACCACCTCTTTGAACTCTGCCATGGAGCAGAGCTTTTCCTTCATGAACTGGGCGCGCTCTGGGGCGTTGCAGTGGGCGATCACCAGACGCTTGTCTTTTGTGGTCCCAGCTTCCTTCACGGCGATCTCCGCCATACGCTGCAGGGCCTTCTGGATCCCCCTGGCCTGGTCCAGCTTAATGATCGTTCCGTTGTCCGCACCCATGACCGGCTTGATGTTTAACTTGGTGGCAAAAAATGCCTGGAGCCCCGTAAGGCGTCCATTTTTTTTCAGCGTATCCAGGGATTCCAGGACAAAATACGTATTCATCCGGTCCCGGTAGGCAGCAGCCTTTTCACAGATCTCGTCAAACTCCAGGCCCTGGTCACAGAGTTCCCGGATATACATGGCGATATTTAACTGGCCGCTGGACGCAGATTTTGAATCCAGCACCAGGATATTTTTCTTCCCATACTCCTCCTCATAAAGGGACTTCGCCAGGACCGCGCTGTTATAGCTTCCGCTTAAGGCCGCGGAGAGAGTGATCACAAACACGTTCTCTTCCTCGCAGCAGTACGCCTCCTTAAACATCTCCGGAGACGGACAGGCCGATTTCGGACACTCCGGGTACTCATTTACTACTTTTATAAATTCCTTTTGGTCAAAGGTCTCGTCATCCACAAAATGCCGCTCTCCCACCATCAGTGTCAGAGGGATCGTGGAATAACAGGGATCCTTTCTCATTTCCTTTGTCAGATCCAGGCAGCTGTCCCCTATAATCTTATATCTCATACCGCTTCCTCCAGCTTAAAACCGCGCCCTGCGCGATGTAGTAATCATTACTACATATTATAGGATCTCACTGCCGGAAAGTCAATCCCCCGGAAAAGCTTTTCCTCAAAACAGGTACACGATCATCTCCAGCAGGCACAGTCCCAGAAACAGAAGAAATCCCGGATTCCAGTAGACATACTTTTTCCATGGGCTCTTTTCCCCGTTATGGGCCGTCACCTGGCGGTACCAGATGGGGCCGAACCGCCAGAGGACCATGGCCCCGCCGGCTGTCATAAAAACGAGGAAGGCCAGGAATGCCATGGAATAAGGGACCGCTGCCAGGTCTCCCAGGGCCGCTGCCACCAGCTCCTGCCCGGCCACCATGACGGTGCTGAAGGAATTGATGGCCATGTGCATCAGGACCGTATAGCGGATGCTGCTGGTCCTTACGGCCACGTAGCCCAGGATCAGGCCGATGGCAGCCGCATAGAAAAACTGCAGCAGGTTTCCGTGCATGAGCCCGAAGAGCACCGCTGTGAACGCCACCGCCGTCCGGTCTCCGAACCGTCTGGCCCGTTTTAAGATCATGCCCCGGAACAGAAGCTCCTCCATGAACGGTCCCAGAAAGCAGGCGTAAATGACCATGGACGGCGTCATGTCCATCATCATCTCCGCCGCCGGGTTCATTTCCTCAATGGTCCTGCCGTTGAACGCGGAGAAAAAGGCGTTCACCAGATTGCCCAGAAGATTAAAAACGTTCCCGGTCCCCATGGCGGCGATGAGACACAGGAGAAAGGCCGCCAGGGACAGGGGCTGAAGCTTTCCCTTAAACTTTGGGATCCGGCACAAAAGGAGGGCTATAATCGGATAGGCGCCGCCGATGACGAACAGATATTTCACCAGCACAGCGGTCCAGGGAGAGTCAAAAAGCCAGGAAAACCAGCGGAAAACGCCGGTCTCCTGGCTTTTTGCCCACGTTTCAGCCAGGCCGAACAGCAGGGCCCCGGCGTACTGGTACGCCATCAGGGCCGCTGCGGAAAGTCCCAGCATGGTAAATGTGATAAAATAGTCCCGTCTTTTATATTCCATAAACGTCCTTTACTGCTCTTCCCGGGCCATGTCCATCATGATCTCGCCGCTTCTTGCAATGAACTTTGTCATGCGCTCCGGAGAGAGGCTTCCATGGGCCAGCTTGGCCAGATCGTAAAGCTGCTGGCAGATCTTTCCGGTGTTCTCTCCGTCTTTGTGGTTCAGCACGAATTTCACCAGCTGGTTATTGGCGTTTAACACCAGAGTCTCCGATACCGGGAACATGTCTGCGCCGCCGCCGTACATGCTGTACATCTTCATCATATCGGCCATTCTGCGGCTCTCCTCGGAAACGGTGATCATGGAGGCCACCGACTCATTCTTAAGCTTCTCCACCTTCACTTCCAGCTTATCGTTTCCAAGGGCCTTCTTAAAGATCTCTGAAAGGCTTTCTGCATCCTTCTTTGCCTGCTCCTTTGCGGCCTCGTCGTCCTCTTCCTTCTCCTTAAAGGTCTCGTTGACATCCGCGTCGATCCGGAGGAATTTCACCTTCTCGTTCTTCTGCTCCAGATGGGAGATGAACGGGGAATCGATGGCATTGGGAAGGATCACCGCATCCAGGCCAGCCTCCTTGAACATGTTGATATACTGGCTCTGCTCCTTTTCATCGGTCACATAGAACACCTGGTTTTCATGGCCCTTTTCTTTATTGGCATCCAGGCAGTCCTTCAAGGTCAGATATTTGCTGTCCAGGTTTTTAAAGATAATATAATCGTTCATCTTTTCTGCGAACTTCTCATCCTTTAAGCAGCCAAATTTAATGAAGGGATTGATATCGTCCCAGTATTTCTCATAATTCTCCCGGTCGGTCTTGCACATGCCGGAAAGTTTGTCTGCCACCTTCTTTGTGATGTAATCGGAGATCTTTTTCACAAAGCCGTCGTTCTGTAAGGCGCTTCTGGATACGTTCAGGGGCAGATCCGGGCAGTCGATGACGCCCTTTAACAGCATCAGGAACTCCGGGATCACCTCTTTGATATTATCGGCGATGAACACCTGGTTGTTATACAGCTTGATCTTTCCCTCGATGCTCTCGTACTCCATATTGATCTTGGGGAAGTACAGGATCCCCTTTAAGTTGAAGGGATAGTCCATGTTCAGGTGGATCCAGAATAAGGGCTCCTTGAAGTCCATGAATACCTTGCGGTAAAATTCCTTATATTCCTCCTCTGTGCACTCGTTGGGATGCTTATTCCACAGGGGATGGATATCGTTGATGGGCTCGGGCCGTCTTAAGATCTTATATTTTTCTCTTGCTGGGGAAACCTCCACAGTCTCCTTTGTACCGTCCTCGTTCTCCTTTTCCTCGGTCTTTGCCTCTTCCACAATGGTCTCGATCACAGTGTCCTTATCGGTCAGCTCATCCTTTTCGATGGTATCGTACTGGGGCTCCGCCGTCTCGTCTGCCACATAAATCTCCACTGGCATGAAGGCGCAGTATTTTTCCAGGACCTCTCTGGCCCGGTACTCGTTGGCAAACTCGGTGCTGTCGTCGTTTAAATAAAGGGTGATGGTGGTTCCGGCTTCTGTTTTGTCCCCGTCGGTCATCTCATACTCCGTGCCGCCTTCGGACTCCCAGTGGACCGCCCTGGCGTCTGCCTTATAGGATAAGGTATCGATGGTCACGCGGTCTGCCACCATGAACGCAGAATAAAAGCCCAGTCCGAAATGACCGATGATCTGGTCCTCGTTGGCCTTGTCCTTGTATTTATTTAAGAAGTCCTGAGCCCCGGAAAAGGCGATCTGGTTGATATATTCCTCCACCTCGTCCTCGGTCATTCCCAGACCGTTATCGGAGACCTGGATGGTCTTTTCCTTGGGGTTTACGGTGACGGACACCTTATATTCCACCCCGTCCGGCTCCTCGTACTCGCCCATCAGCGCCAGCTTTTTCAGCTTTGTGATGGCGTCGCAGCCGTTGCTCACCAGTTCTCTGTAAAAAATGTCATGGTCTGAGTACAGCCACTTTTTGATAATGGGGAAAATGTTCTCACTGTTAATGGATAAACTTCCGCTCTTTGCCATAAAAAATCCACTCCTTCGATATTTCTGCTGTTCTGAATGTATGTCTCCGTCAGACGACGGTTATTTTTTCTGCAACAATGGATATTGTAATACCTTTGGATGGAAATGTCAACAAAAATTTAGCACTCGCGCGAAGTGAGTGCTAGCAAAACTGTCTGTCCGGGTTTCTGGCCGCAAAAACGCCGCCCGAAGCCAGGATACGTTCCCGGCCCCGGGCGGCATAAACCGCAGATCTCTTTTATTATACCTCCAGCTCCTCAAGGACAGCCTTCAGGGCTTCCTTTACGGAACCTTCCTTTAATACATTGTGAAGCCCGCTGTACTCTAAGAGCTTAAAGTAGCCCATGGAGCCTCCCGCCTGGCACAACTTATAATAATCTGCCCATGCGGCCTTCCGGTCCGCCTTCATCTTGGTATAGAACTCGAAGGCGCCGATCTGGGCCATGGCGTAGTCCACATAGTAGAAAGGATACAGGAAAATATGCTGCTTCTGCATCCAGAATCCGCCTCCTGTAAGGAAGGCGTTTCCGTCATAATCTCTCCAGGGCATATAGACCTTCTCCAGTTCGCTCCATACGGCCCTCCGCTCCATGGCCGTCATCTCCGGCTTTTCAAATACCCGGTGCTGGAATTCATCCACACAGACCATATACGGGATCTTCATCAGCGCGTCGGCTAAATGCTCCTTCCGGTACTGCTCCGCCTTATCTCCAAAGAAGCTTTCCATCCACGGATAGGTCCAAAGCTCCATGCCCATGGAGTGGATCTCATTGATCTCGCTGGTGCTGTGGCAGAGCTCCGGGGTCTTCTGGAATTTATCCGCCGTAAAGCCAGCAAAGGCATGGCCGGCCTCATGGGTCAGCACGTTCACATCCGCCTGGGTCCCGTTGAAGTTGGAGAAGATAAAGGGCGCATGGTACAGGGGAAGGGAGGTGCAGTAGCCGCCGACCCGTTTTCCTTTTTTGGTCTCCAGGTCAAACAGCTGGTGCTCCACCATAAAATCAAAGAATTCCCCGCTTTCCGGAGACAGCTCCCGGTACATTTCCTGGGCCTTCTTCACCATATAGTCCCGGTCTCCCACAGGAACCGGATTTCCCTGGGGACTGGAAATGGATTCGTCATAATAATGAAGGGTATCCACGCCCAGGGCCTTTCTCTGTCTTTCATACAGCTTTACACAGGCGGGGACGATCACCTCCTGCACCTGGCGGCGGAATACCTTCAGATCCTCTGCGTTGTAATCGTATCTGCGGCGTTTATAATATCCCATGGGGATGAAGCTCTCAAAGCCCAGCTTCTCTGCCATTCCGGCTCTGAGCTGTACCAGACCGTCATAGATCTCGTCGATCTTCGGTGAGATCCCCTCAAACAGACGGGCCCAGGCCTC
Source organism: Alitiscatomonas aceti (assembly GCF_025567195.1). Taxonomy (NCBI): domain Bacteria; kingdom Bacillati; phylum Bacillota; class Clostridia; order Lachnospirales; family Lachnospiraceae; genus Alitiscatomonas; species Alitiscatomonas aceti. The sequence continues at coordinate 17,172 of NZ_JAOQJF010000021.1, forward strand.
GAACGCTTCCTTCCGCTCCTGGCGGTCTGTGCTCTGCATATGCTTTAAAAGGCCGTAGGTGCTGCACATTTCCCCCCGGAATTCCACAGACGCACCAGCCACAGTTTTGGAATACAGGTTGGCTAACTCCGCTTCCTTTACCATATCGTCCACCACGGCCTCACTGGAAAGGAGCTGTCCCACCTCCATATTCTGGATCAGGATGGAGCCGAATTCCTCCTCCATATCCTTCTTAAAGGGAGAATTTAAGATCACCGTTCCCATTTCCTTTACCAGGATCTCGTATTTCGGCATCCATGCGTGGAAATATCCCATCTCTGTCTCATAAAATTCATCCATCATATTGATGGTGTTCCGGATGTGGGCCAGCTGTCTGGCTGTGGAGACCTGGATATCCGTATTCACATAATCCATGTACGCCGCTTTAAACTCCCCAAAGTCTGCGGCATTTTTCAGAGCCTCTGTGACTGCTCTCATGTCTCCCAGTACCTTTTCCATATCCGGGCGGACATACTGAAGTTCAGAAAATTTTTCCATAGTTTCTGCTTCCCCTTTCTTCTTTCCCATATGAAACCTCCCTGCCAGGAGTTTTCTGTCTTTATTTTACTACAAAGACGGAGTTTCTGCAATCTGGGAGAGAAAGATTTCTGCCGGATCCCGCTCTCTTTCCAGCAGATGGGACGCTTTTTCCTACGAAAAAAAGAGGCCCGCAGGCCTCTTTTTTATTTCAGATATTCTGCCGCCACAAAAGCCATGGCTCTGGTGCAGAGCTTGATGTAACGCTCGTCCACCTGGAAACCGGGATTGTGCATGGGCGCATCCCCTCCCGTTCCCACAAAGATCATACAGGACGGGGCCTCCTGGGCAAAAAAACCGAAGTCCTCGGCTCCCAGCATGGGATCCAGGTCTGTGACCAGCCACCCCTCCGGACGGCCATCTCCCATGTTCTCATAAAGCCGGTCCGCATTGCTGCGGAAGGCCTGCTCCACGGTCTTTGTAAACTCTACGTCGTTGTAGACTGCCGGATATCCGGCCCGGAAGGCGATGTCGCAGGTTCCTCCCATGGATTCTGTGATCCCCTTTGCCAGGGTCTCGATCTGATGGCGCATTACATCCCTGGATTCCCTGGATACGTTTCTCATCATCACGCCCAGGACTGCCTGGTCCGCAATGATGTTGGGCGCCGAACCTCCGTGGATGGTCCCCACGTTCAGCGTGGCCTGGGCCATGGGCGAAAGGTTTCTGGACGCGATCCCATGAAGGGCGGACACCACTGCCGACGCAATGTAAATGGCATCCACGCCTTCCTCCGGCATGGAGGAGTGGGCTGCCCGGCCATGGATCGTCAGCGTATAGCCATCCGAATAGGAAGACAGGTACTTCTGCTTTAAGTAAATGAGGCCGCTGGCCCCGTTTTTCACATGAAGGGCAAAGCAGGCGTCCGGCTTCTCCTCCATCAGTCCTGCCTTTATCATCTCACGGCCGCCGCCGCCGTTTTCCTCTGCCGGCTGAAACACCAGCTTTACCTTTCCGTTCCAGCGCTCTCTGGTACGGAAAAGAAGCTCTCCCACAGCCAGGAGATTGGCCGTATGGACGTCATGGCCGCAGGCGTGCATGACCCCTGGGACCTGGGAACCAAAGGGAAGCCCTGTTTTTTCCTGGATTGGAAGGGCGTCCATATCAGCTCTCAGCATCAGGAACTTACCCGGGCGGCCGCTGTCGATGACAGCGATGATCCCTGGCTCCTGGGGGCTCTTTTCATAAGGGATCCCGATGCGGTCCAGCTCCCGCATCACCAGCTGGCTGGTTTTAAATTCCTGGAAGGACAGCTCCGGGCACTGATGGATCTCATGGCGCAGGCGGAGGGTCTGCTCCTCCAGCTCATCCGACAGGCGGACCAGCTCTTCCTGTAAGGTTTCGTTATATTCCATATTTCCGGCCTCCTCTTAAAATCCGATGGCAGTTCCGATGAAGATGGAAGCGACCATGATCACAAACAGGATCGCATAGCAGGGCACCAGGAACTTCATCCACCGCTTAAAGTCCACACCGGCCATGGCAAGACATGCCATAAGGTTTACGTTGGTGGGCAGGAACAGGTTCGTAAAGCCGTCTCCGTACTGGAGGGTGAGCACTGCCATCTGGCGGGTAACGCCCACCACATCGGCTAAGGGAGCCATGATCGGCATGGCAACCACGGTCTGGCCGGAGCCGGAGCCGATGAATACGTTAATGAACGCATTTGCAATGAACATTCCCACAGCCGCCATAGCGCTGCTTAAATGGCTTAAGGGGATGGAGATGTAATAAACGATGGAGTCCAGGACTCCCGCCTGGTTTAAAATAATGCTCATAATGGAGGCCAGGACCATGAATACCATAACGCCGCACATGGACTGGGTTCCCTTTACGAAGTTTTTCATGGTATCGTCCAGGCTGTATCCGGCCAGGATCCCTTCCACAAAGGCAACGGGAAGCATAATGGAGCCTAACTGGGTCATGCCCAGGCCCAGGGTCGGGCCGCCGGCAGCAAAAAAGATAAATGCGCCGAAGAAGATCGCCAGGATCGCCATTTCACGGCCGGAAAGAGGCTTATATGTATTTTCATACTCTCCGCTCTCCACGTCCTCCTCTCCGCCGAAATCCGCCTCGTATATGGCTGTATTTTTCTGGCAGCGCTTTGCCCACCATACCAGGTATGCGGAAACCACCGCCACATTGAGGATCGTTACGATGGTCCGGAGACCTGCGCCGGAATAAGGAACCAGGCCGGCGATCTCCTGTCCCATAACGCCAGTAAGGGGATTGATGGGGGAGGACATGAAGCCGGTGAAGGAGCCCAGGATCACAAGGCCAACGGCAAAGGTCCGGTCTGCCCGGAGCTTTCTGGCGATCAGAAGTCCCAGGGGAACGAACAGGATCACTGTGGAGATCATGGAGCCCACACAGCCTAAAAGGGCCGTGGCAAATACATAGATCGGAATGATCGCCAGGGCCTTATCCTTCAGCCGGTGGATCAGATTCCCCAGGGCCCGGTCCAGGACTCCTGTGGAGTTGACGATCCCCATCATGCCGCCCATGATGATCAGTGTCACGAACAGCTTTCCGAAGGAGGAATATACCGTATCTCCCACGGCCAGGATCACATCCACCGGGTTCAGATACGTCTTTTCCACCACCTCATAGGTGCCTGGAACTGCCATCTTTCCATCTCTCTGGTACGCTCCCGACGGGATCACAAACGACAGGATGTACACAGCCAGGTTTACGATGAGGATGATCTTCCACATGCTCATGGACTCTTTTTTCTTTTTGTCTGCCTGCATAAGTCTTTCTCCTTTTTTAGTAATATTTTATGATTATTTTATCTTCTTCCGTCATTTTTAACAAACAACGTTTTTGTCGCATGGCACAACTAAAAGAATCCATTCCAAAGAGATTCCTCTTCTCCGCATATTTTCTGTGAACACTTCACAAAGTCCATGGCTGCCTTTGTGATGTAGCTGCTCTTCAGATGAAGGACGGCCCCCGACGGTATGATATCCGGATATCTCCATCTGAAAAATACCATCCCCCTTCTCTGCTCCGCCGTCAGATGGTCCAGATAGCCGGCAGGAACCAGCGTTGCCCCGATGCCCTCGGCACAGCACTCCAGCACCGTAAGGACGCTCTGGGATATGACGAAGATCTTCGGATCGAAGCCATCCTCCCTGCAATACCGGTCAAACTGCTCCCCCATCCACGTATCTGCATCCATCCGCACAAAGGGACATCCGGAAAAAGGACGCAGCGAGACGATCCCCTCTTCTTTAAAGCCTCGGATCTCCTCCGGAGACAGGCATTCCGCTGCCATGGGCTCCGGCACAGCCAGGACGGTCTCCTCCCGGGACAGCCGGTGGGACACCAGGGCCGGATCGTCCTCCATATGATAACCAAACATCAGATCCAGCTTTCCAAGCTTTAGATCCGCAACACAGCCCGCCAGGTTCTTTTCCTTCACGGTCACGCAGATCTCCGGATGAAGCCCTGAAAACTCCTTCATGATCCGCGGGATCAGGATGCTGCTGCGGAAATAGGAGACGCCCACCACCAGATTCCGGCTTTCCTGCCCCAGAACCGCGTCCAGCTCTGCCCGCATCTGCCGCTCATTGTCCAGAATCCGGCAGACGTGCCGGTACATACACTCTCCGGCCGGCGTAAGGCTCATGGGCGTTTCCCGGTTGAACAGCCGGGTATTATACTCCTTTTCCATTTTGTCGATCTGCTTGCTGAGGGCCTGCTGGGTCATAAAAAGCTTTCTGGCCGCCTTTGTGAAGTTTAACTCCTCCGCCGCTGCTGCAAAATATCTGTAATTATCAAAATTCAACTGCCGCCTCCTAACAGGTAAACGCGATCCCGCTTCTTTTTAAAAACTGCTTTACGCTCTCATCCCATTCCCGCTCCAGGGTCCGGTCCATGGTGAAAACGTTCATGGATGTGCCCGTAACACAGGTCATTTCCTGGTTTTCATACTGGATGTTGATATAGAGGCCGCCTGCCTGCTCCGGCAGGATCCCCGGAGCATGGGCCTGTACGAACCGGCTCCTGGCCTCCTCCGACAGGCAGAGGACGATGCGGAAGGTCTCCGGCAGACGCTTTCCCCGGATCAGGGAAAAGCATACGGGCTTTATGGTCCTCCAGGAGGAAAACTCACCGATCTTCCCCTCCTCCTGCTCCTCTCCTGTATAGTAGCCCCGGCGCACCCGGCCGTCGATGGTGAACCGGTTGAAGGTGACGATGTCCGCCTCCCTTAAAAGAAATTGATCGAACAGCTCTCCGATAAAAAGCCCCGAGGTAAATTTCTTCTGTTCCTCGATCCGCAATGCGATCATACCTGTTCCTCCCCGGCACATACCGTCTCAAAGATCTCAAAAAAATCCGCCGTCACAGCCGGGCTCCCAGTGACCGTAAGCCCCTGCCACAGCTCCTCGTCCCCGGTCAGGGGGTGTTCCGCCTGGAACGCCTGGTAGGAGCTGTAAAAGGCAGCGCTTCTCTTTTCCCGTATCATCTGCTCCTTGCGGACTCTGGTGGCAGCCTCATCGTAATCGTTTTCGCACCTCAGGATGTAATATTTCCCTCCGTCCTCCACCACCGGGCTCACCTCCCCGGATGCCATGGAAAAGGCCGTCTTTTCATACTCCTCTCCCATGAGGCCGTACCAGAGCTGTTTTTTTATCTCCGGATCCTCTGAATATTCCTTGGCTGCGGCAAAAAAATCCATTCCCTCCTCCTGGATCTTTGAACGGATCTCTTCTGCCCGGGTCCTGTCGGAAACCTGGATCTGGGCCACGGAGATCACCTTGGCCTCGCTGTCGCTGACCTCCAGGTTCATATCCCCTGTAATGGTCTCCACCAGCTTTTCCGCTGTCCAGTAATCCGTATACAAGGCCTCCGCTTTTTCCTCTGTCAGCCCGAACTCCTCTGCCTGGACAGAGCCCAGAGCGTCCATATACTGGCCGGCCGCTGTTTTGGCCAGCTCCTTTTCCCGGCTGGAAAGGGTGATCTCCTTTTCCCGGGCCATGAGGCTCATGACCTTCAGCTCCTTTAAAAAATCATGGATCTGGCCTGTGAGGACCGTCTCAAAGGCCGTTCCACCGCCGTCCACCTCTGCGGTCCAGATCTCCTCTGAATATACGTTTTCGTAGCGGAGCCGCTCCGTGGTCAGGATCACCATGGTCTCCGCCTTTCCGTATTCCCTTTCTCCTTTTCCGGAATACAGCGTTTCCACTGCGCCGCAGCCCCCTAAGCATACGGCTGCCGCCATGGCCGCCATGGAGACAGCCGCCCGGCATATCCACGCGCTTTTCCGTTTTTTCATCTTCTTTTCCATTATTTCCGCTCCACCAACAGCTTTAATACCTTCAACGGCCCCTGGTTTACATTGGAATCCGCCAGAAATCTGGCGGCGGCCCGGGTCTCCGGCCGTCCATTAGCCACTGCAAAGCTGTAATACGCCTGGTTTAACATCTCGATATCATTTAACTGGTCGCCAAAAACCATGGTCTCTTCGGGACGGATCATGAGGCTTTCCTGGAGAAGCTTCACCGCCGCGCCCTTACTGACTCCCGGATCCATGGTATCCAGCCACTGCTCTCCCGCCAGGGTCACTTTAAGCTTCGTTCCGTATTTTTCCTTAAACCCGTCCGCCCGGCTTCCCAGGCCCTCCATACGGCAGCCGGCGATCTTCACAATGGGCTCAGCAAGGGTACTCAGATCCTCCAGCTTCTTTAAGCGGAAATGATATCCGTTTAACATCCACCGGAGAAACTCCGGATTCCTGGAATCCGTATAGGCGCAGTCCGCACAGTCCACTAAAACGTCCAGACCGGCGGCTTTCATATCGGCGATCACGTCCATAGCCAGCTCCTGCTTATACCGGGTCAGAAAAAGCTCCCTGCCATAGCAGCCCAGATACGCCCCGTTGTCCCCGATGTAAAAGATCTTATCCTTTATTGGATCAAAAATATATTCAATGCTGGCTGAATGGCGGCCACTGGCAGCCGCAAAATAGATCCCCTGGCTTTTGAGCTTCAGGATCACCTCGTAAAGCTCCGGATCCAGCCGGCTTCCCCCATCCTCTGTGAGGGTCCCGTCTATGTCTGATACGATCAGTCTGATCATCTTCGGCACTCCTTAAATTCCGTTTAATTCCTTCAGTTCCTGGTACAGCCTGCTCACAGGAAGTCCCATGACATTGGCATAAGAACCCTTAAGCCCCTTGATATACCTGGCAAAAAAGCCCTGGACGCCGTAGGCCCCAGCCTTGTCCATGGGCTCCTCCGACATGGCGTACTGGAAGATCTCCTCCTCTGTCAGAGGATACACCTCCACATCGGTCTTGTCGAAAAAGACCCTGGAACGGTCGTTTCCGTCTTCTCCCTTAAGGATCACACAGACGCCCGTATACACCTGGTGGACCCGGCCGGACAGCATCCCGATCATCTCACGGGCCTCTTCGTGGGTCTTTGGCTTTCCAAGGATCTTCCCATCTATGGCCACCACCGTGTCAGAGCCGATGACAGTCTCCCCGGCCTTTCTCCCGGCTGCCACGTCGGCCGCCTTCTGGGACGCCAGCTCCATGACCACCTCTGACGGCACGCTGGAGGTGACCTGTTCCACCACATGGCTCACAACGATCTCCGGCTGGATCCCGATCTGCAAAAGCAGCTCCTTCCTTCTGGGAGACGCAGATGCCAGAACTACACTCTTTATTTCCATTTTCTGCTTCCTTTCTAAGAAAAGAGGCCGCCAACTGCTAAAAAGCCTTCAGCCGCCTCTTTCCCTCTACGGATCTTCCAGGTCCAGGATGCCCGAAAAGCATTTCTGAGCCCTGCTTCCGTATTTAGAATTCAAATTTTTCTTCCAGATATGCCTTTAACTCTGCAATGGGTACCCGTACCTGCTCCATGGTATCCCGGTCGCGGACCGTAACGGCTCCGTCGGTTTCAGAATCAAAGTCATAGGTCACGCAGAACGGAGTTCCGATCTCGTCCTGTCTTCTGTAACGTTTTCCGATGTTTCCTCTGTCGTCAAACTCACAGTTATAATATTTGGAAAGCTCTGCGTACACCTTCTCTGCGCCCTCGTTGAGCTTTTTGGATAAGGGCAGCACGCCCACCTTCACCGGAGCGATGGCCGGATGGAAGTGGAGAACGGTCCTTACGTCGCCTTCGCCGATCTCTTCCTCATCATATGCGGAGCATAAGAAGGCCAGCGTCACACGGTCGGCTCCCAGAGACGGCTCGATCACATATGGAATATATTTCTCACTGCTCTCGTCGTCAAAATACGTCATATCCTGACCGGAGGTGTTCTGGTGCTGGGTCAGGTCATAGTCGGTACGGTCTGCAATGCCCCAGAGCTCGCCCCAGCCAAAGGGGAATAAAAATTCCAGGTCTGTGGTGGCCTTGCTGTAAAAGCAGAGCTCCTCTGCGGAATGGTCCCGGGCTCTCAGCTCGTCGTCTTTAATGCCTAAATTCCGCAGCCAGTCGATACAGAACTGCTTCCAGTAGGAGAACCACTCCAGATCCGTTCCCGGCTTACAGAAAAATTCCAGCTCCATCTGCTCAAACTCTCTGGTACGGAAGGTGAAGTTTCCAGGAGTGATCTCGTTACGGAAGGACTTACCGATCTGGCCGATACCAAAGGGAAGCTTCTTTCTGGAGGTTCTCTGGACATTCTTGAAGTTCACGAAAATACCCTGTGCCGTTTCCGGACGGAGATATACCGTATTCTTAGCATCCTCGGTCACGCCCTGGAAGGTCTTGAACATTAAGTTAAACTGGCGGATATCGGTGAAATCGTGCTTTCCGCAGCTGGGACAGCAGATGTTGTTGTCGTCGATATACTTCTTCATCTCTTCCTGGGTCCAGCCGTCGATCCCTGTCTCCGGCTCGATGCCCTTTTCTGCCATATAGTCCTCGATCAGCTTATCGGCGCGGAAACGCTCCTTACATGCCTTACAGTCCATAAGGGGGTCGGAGAAACCGCCCAGATGGCCGGAAGCCACCCATGTCTGGGAGTTCATTAAGATGGCGCAGTCCACACCCACGTTATAGGGGCTTTCCTGGATGAATTTTTTCCACCAGGCCCGCTTTACATTGTTCTTAAGCTCTACGCCCAGGTTGCCGTAATCCCATGTATTGGCAAGGCCTCCGTAAATCTCGGATCCCGGGTAAACAAAGCCTCTGGATTTCGCAAGCGCTACGATCTTTTCCATTGTCTTTTCCATATCGTCTCTCCTCTTCATTCTGTTTTCAGGACAGCGCCCTGTATGTTCCTTATTTAAAAATTATATAGGACACGCCTCCGTCCGGGGTCCTGACCCCGTTTTCTCCCGTCAGCGTCACTCCGTCGGAAATGTACTGGATGGCTCCGTCGGTCTCTAAAAGCGCCGGGCCCTCGACCACGGCCACATGGAGCTTTGATTTTTTCTTGACCTGGTCCGCCGGTACGGCCGTTCCCTTTTCCTTTCCTGCCGCAGCCGTCAAGGATACGTCCCCAAGCTCTGCTTCTTCCATGGAAAGGATGGACAGGGCCTTTACCTGGACTCCGCTCTCCTCATCCGGATACGCGGCCATAAATTCCATATAGGCCGCCGGAGAAGAGAAGTCTATGAGCAGGGAGGCAGTCCCGTCTGCCAGTGTACACGCATTTAAGACCGCTGGGGCCTTCTCTCCGTCCCCGGCCATGCTGGCCGCGTCCTGGTTGAAGGCTGCCAGGTTTTCTTCCACAAAAGCCTTTAATCCTTCTTCTGTGTAATAGTCCTTCTCATATGTCTCTATGGCAGCGCTGGTGACCTGGCCGCTGCCGGTGATGTACAGGCTGTCCTCTGTGGGTTCAAAGGCCTGCGCCGGACCGCGGGTACAGGCCGCCGTACAAAATACGGCAAGCCCCGTCAGGGCACAGAGACATGTATTTCTGATTCGGTTCATGGATCTTTCAGACCTCCTGAGTTGTTCCAGGCCCCATGGCATGGATCTTTGCCGGAGCCCCGCAGCTTGGTGCTTACGTAGCATTATCCATTACTGCGTTCAAAATGTCAAGGGAATGGAACGTTTTATCAATAAATCTTTCCTTGTTCTGCTCCACGCACCGGACGAATTCTCCCAGTACCTGGTCCGTCAGGGTGAATGTATACAGACTCTCCACCGGAGCGGCCAGGACGTACTGCCAGGCGTACAGGGTGGAATCGTTGAGACGGCCCAGGGGAAGCTCCCGGTATTCTCCGTTGATCTCCATGAGCTTCAGCTCATATACGGGCTTTACCAGACGGTTGGGGACCGACGGCTTTAAAAGAGCCCGCAGGGACTGGTATAAAAGCCGCAGCGTCTCCGTGGCGTCTATATTTTCCCTTCCATAATAATCGGCCATCTCCAGGAAATAGGAGCCATAGCAGGCTGCCTCCATATCCCCGGCGATCTCCCGAAAATAATTTTCCACCTCCGCACCCGCCAGGGTATAGGCGTCTCGACCCTCGTACAGCAGAAACTTTCCAAATACAAAGGGGGCCGCCGCTGCCATAAGCTGGTTCCCAGGCCGTCTCACTCCCCTGGCAAAGGCGGTGATCTTTCCCCGTCCGCGGGTCAGGATCACCAGCCTCCGGTCATATTCCCCCACCGGAGCGGCCATCAGGACCATTCCGGTGACACTTATCTGTTCCCTCATGACAATTTAGATATCCCTTGGGTTATACCCGTAATTCTTCATATAAAGCTCGCTGTCCCGCCATTCCCTGCGGACCTTGACCCAGAGCTGCAGGTTTACCTTTGCATCCATCAGATTCTCGATCTCGATCCGGGCCGCGGTGCCGATCTTTTTCAGCATGGATCCGCCCTTGCCGATGACGATCCCCTTGTGGGACTCCCGTTCACAGACAATGGTAGCCTCTATATCAAAGATCCCGTTATCCCGCTCTTCCATGCGCTCGATGACCACAGCGATCCCATGGGGGATCTCGTCGGACATGAGACGCAGCGCCTTCTCCCGGATCAGCTCCGCAGCGATCTGGCGCATGGGCTGGTCTGTGACCGTATCCTCGTCATAATACTGGGGGCCCTCCGGCAGATACTGGAACAGGGTGCGGATCAGGGTATCGGTGTTGGTCTTTCTCATGGCCGATACGGGGATGATCTCCTTAAACCGGTACACATCCTTATAGGTGTCCATGGTCTTTATGATCTCATCCTTTTTTACGGTATCGATCTTATTGATCACCAGGATCACCGGCGTTTTCACCTTGTTCAGCACCTTTAAGATGTGCTGCTCTCCGGCTCCTATGTAGGTCCCCGGCTCCACCAGCCACAGGATCACGTCCACCTCTTTTAAAGTATGCTCGGCGACGCTTACCATGTATTCTCCCAGCTTGTTTTTCGCCTTGTGAATCCCCGGCGTATCCAGAAAGATGATCTGTCCCCGGTCATCAGTGTAGACCGTCTGGATCCGGTTTCTTGTGGTCTGGGGCTTTTCTGAGGTAATGGCGATCTTCTGGCCGATCAGATGGTTCATCAGCGTGGATTTTCCCACATTGGGCCGCCCGATCAGGGTCACAAAGCCGGATTTATATTTTTTGTTCATTCAATTCCTCCCATAAGGCGCCGGAGGGCGGGCATTACTGCCCATCTTCTGACGCCGTTCCGTTATACAGAGGCTGGATGGCACCGAACATGGCCGCATCCGCCTTGATCTTTTCTTCATTTCCAATGGCACAGAGAGCGCCGGTCTTTAAAACCTCCCGCACGATACCGGAAAGGGCCCGCACATCCTCCACTCTGGCATTTAAGATCTCATCCCTCTCCTTCTGGACCATCTCGTCCGTCAGTCCGGAATACCAGGCGGCCAGGCCCCTGGCTCCCTTCTGGGACGGTGTCAGCGGCGTATCCAGCTCACTGATGGTACCGATCACATATTTCGTCATATCTCTCTCGTCCGCATTGAAGTTTTCCAGGTATTCGGGGATCCCCTCGTAGATATCGTTGGTCTCCTTCATATTGGGATCCCGGTAGGATACGAAATACCCGTCCCCGGACCGGGTGATGGCGCTCATGCAGCCATAGGCGCCGCCCTTGACACGGAGATTGATCCAGAGATAATCGTAATTTAATGCCACCTTAAGGAGACGGAGCACTCCGGTATAAGGATAGCCGCTGCCCGCAAAGCTGCCGCACCGGGCCACATAATTGACCTTTGAGGAGGAGGTAAAGCCCTCGTTCCGGCGGATCCCCGGCGCCTTCACTGCATACGTCTTTTTCTCACCCTCCGGCAATGCCTGGGAAAGCTTCTTCAAGGCTTCCGGAAGGAAGGAAAAGCCCCGGTCGTCCGCCGTATAGCTGACCGTCATGTTGTCCCTTGTAAAAAGGGCCCCCATGACTCTCTTAAGGCCTGCGATGATCTCTCCCTTTTTACTGTCAAACTCCCGTACCCACTGCTCCACAGACTGGAAATAATCGATGCCGGCTGTGATCTCGTTGTAGTAGGAAACGTCCGAAAAATAGGAGGTGGCCCTGGAGACAGCGGCCGTATGACCAGAGCTCATGAGCCGCATCTGGCTCTTGGATCTCACCTCGTTTAAGATCTCCCGCAGCCGTTTTTCATCCTCCAGAATGGATTCCGTAAGGATCTCCTTTAAGATCTCAAAGCCAAAGTCCAGTTTCTCATAAAGCACCCGGACGCTGGCCGCAAACAGTCCTGTAAAGCCGCCGTTTTTAAGATCCGGGAAGGCAGTCACAGAAAAGCTCACGCCGCCGCTGTTTAAAAAGATCTCGCTGCTCAGATCCCCGTAGGTATGGCGGGCGGTATCCACATAGCCCAGAACAGCCTTTAAAAGCCCCACATAGGGCAGATCCTGTACCGGAACGCGGCTGGTATCAAAAAGCACCTTTAGATATCCGATGCCCGAGGTAAATGTATCGTGGCGGACCACTGTGATCCCATCCACCTCCGTCTCAGAAAAGATCAGCTTCGCCGCCTCCGGCTCCATATCCGACCGGCCAAGAAGGGGGATCAGCTCCAACTCCTCCTTTGTGGAGGGCGTATCCTGGTACTCCTTTAATTCCTTCGTCTGCCGCACCAGGTCCAGGATCTCGTCATTGGAAAGTCCCGCCTTATATTCCGCCAGCTTTTCTGCCGTTTCCGCCTCCAGCCTGGCGGTCATGTTCCGCTCCGGGCTTAAGATCACCAGAGCCTCATAGGGATTATCCAGAAGATATTTCTTTATGAGTCCCTCAAAATATCCGTTTCCCGCTCCCTCTTTCAGAGCCTTGAAGGTCTCCTCATACTCCAGGTGCATCATGGGATCGCCGCCGTAAAGCCAGCTGTCCAGGCACTGGAGGCCGTACATAAGGCCCTTGGGTGCAGACCCGAAATCTGCCTCCCTGTACTGGAATTCATACAGGTTGATGCCGGCCCGCAGGCTCTTTTCATCCAGGCCTCCCAGGGCCAGCTTCCGCAGGGTCCCCTTGACCACCGCCAGGAGTTCTCCCTTCTGGTCTTTTCTGGCGTTCTTGGCCGCCACAGTGAAATACGGCTGGAGGATCCCGTTGTCATAGCCGCCCATGATGTCGTCGCCGATCCCCGCGTCCAGAAGCGCCTTCTTTAAGGGCGCCGCCGGAGCGTCCAGGAGCACGTACTCCAGTACCTGGAAAGCAATATATTCCCGGGGGGAAAGCTCGTTTCCGGCCTGGGTGCTTAAGGAAAGGTAAACCGCATTCTCCACGTCGTCGGTTTCTGACACAGAGTAAAAATACTCCTGCTCCACCGGCTCCTTAAAGGCCTTCTGGATCTGGATCTCAGAATCCACCTCTTCTCTCTCATATTTTCCCAGGTATTCCCGGTCCAGCCACTCCAGCTTTTCCGCCATGTCCATGTCGCCGTAAAGGTAGATGAAGCTGTTGGAGGGGTGGTAATATTTTTTATAGAAGGCCAGGTAGTCCTCGTAGGTCAGGTTCACGATGGCCTCGGGATCTCCGCCGGACTCAAATCCATAGCAGGTGTCCGGGAACATGGCAGCCTTGGTATACCGGTCCAGAAGACTTTCGGGCGAGGAAAATTCTCCCTTCATCTCATTGTATACCACTCCGTTGTAGGTCAGCTCGCCGTCCGGCTCTGAAAGCTCGTAATGCCAGCCCTCCTGCATGAAGATCTTTTTCTCTTTTCCGATCCTGGGATTTAAGACTGCATCCATATAGACGTCCATCAGGTTCTGGAAATCCCTGTCGTTGCAGCTGGCAATGGGATACACAGTCTTGTCCGGATAGGTCATGGCGTTTAAAAACGTGTTCATGGAGCCCTTCACCAGTTCCACAAAGGGGTCCTTCACCGGGAATTTTTCTGAACCGCAGAGGACGCTGTGCTCCAGGATATGGGGAACGCCTGTGCTGTCTCCCGGCGGTGTGCGGAAGCCCACGCAGAACACCTTGTTTTCGTCGTCGGTGCTCATGAGGAACAGTCTGGCTCCCGTTTTTTTATGCTCTAAGACGAAGCCCTCTGAATTCAGTTCCCGGATCTCTCTTGCATCCAGGACTCTGTATGCGGACAGGCTTCCGATCTCCTTACGCTGACTGTGCATATTGATTTCTTCCTTTCTATTACGATTACGATTGAAGATATAGGGGGAAGGTGGGGGGCCGGGATGGGAAACTGGGCCGACGGGGACGATACTGGGCGGGTCTCAAGGCCGGAATCCCCTCTGCAGGCATGCCTGCGCCGGGGCTTTCCGGGGGAGACTGGCCCGGCGATGACGATACAGGGCTGCTGCGCGCGTGCGCGCTCCACAGCCCTTCCAGAACATTCATAATCCGCTCATTTTTCTCCGAAAAATGGCTCCTTATTCATGTTCTGGGCGGGTCTCAAGGCCGGAACCCCCTCTGCAGGCATGCCTGCGCCGGGGCTTTCCGGCCTTGATCCCCTTGTATCTACATATTTCCCACAAATTTATCTTTTAGGATCGCGAAGCATTCCCGGACGGAGAAGTGTAAAAACAGCACCGGGTCGGATTTGGCGGCGATGCCGGTGATGCCGGGGATGCCGGTCTTTCTGGCTATGGCCTTGGCCCGGAGTACGTGGAAGTTGCTGGTTATGATCCCCACGCGGATGGATACCTCCTCGTCGGGAGGGGACAGATAGCCCGACGCTGCCATCACGTCCCGGATGGTCTGGCGTCTTTTTGCTTCCCGTTCCTGGATCAGGAGCTTGCTGTATACCAGATTTTCGTAGGTGCTGGCAGACTGCTCCTCCAGAAGCATCTGGGATTCGGGGATGCCGTGGGCCTTGAGATATTCGTACATGGCCTCCGCCTCTGTCATCTCCTCGCCTGCCCCTTGACCGCCGGACAGCACCAGAACGGTGTTTGGATGGACCCTGGCGTATTCCAGGGCTTTTTCCAGACGGTACTCCAGGGTTCTGCTCAGAGCCTTTCCCCGCACCTGTGCGCCCAGGACGATGACGTAATCGGCGCTCTGCTTATCCAGGGAAAAGAAGTTGACCCCCATGGCGATCTCCACACACACAAAGACCACAAAAATGGCAGTCAGGGCCGTCACCGCCGAAACCTCCAGGCGCAGCGAGATCCGGTCCCGGAACCTGTCGTAAAAGTGTACCACCGTCGCAATGATAAAAAGACAGGCGGACAGCACCAGCCAGATCGGTGCGAAGGAGGTGGACGGCCCGGAATAGCAGACGATCACCCCGTAATATGCCAGGCAGAATACGCCAAAAAACCAAAATAGAAATTCCATGGCCCCGCTCCCTTCCCCTTAGTCTTCTCTTTTTCTTAAGATATCATACGGCTCTGCCTGGCCGTCCAGGTCGATGAAGAGCACCTGCTGCGGATGGGGAGCGCTTTCCTGGCTTTCCCCGTCTTCCCGGAAGATCCCCTTCACCGTCACCTCCACGTTCCGGCCGTCGGGCTTCATGATCTCAATGGTCTCTCCCACGGAAAACTTGTTCTTCTGCTCGATCCGCCCCAAGCCGCGTCCATCCGTTTCCTCCACAGTCCCCAGATAGGTATAGTTTTTCACATAGGTGCTGCTGTCATAGATCTGGGTGTCGCTTCCAGGCTTTCCGAAATAAAAGCCCGTGGTAAATTCCCGGTAGGTGCATTTTCCGATCTCCTCCCGGTACCACTCCAGATTTTCCCGGTATTTCTCCGGACTTTCCAGATAATCATCGATGGCCTTCCGGTATGTTCTGGCCACGGTGGCCACATACAGGGCCGTTTTCATGCGCCCCTCGATCTTAAAGCTGTCGATGCCGGCTTCGATCATCTCCGGAACGTGCTCGATCATACAGAGATCCTTGGAGTTAAAAATAAAGGTTCCCCTGTCGTTTTCATAGACCGGCATGTATTCGCCGGGCCGGGTCTCCTCCACCACTGAATACTTCCACCGGCAGGGATGGGTACAGGCTCCCTGGTTGGCGTCCCGGCCGGTAAAATAATTGCTTAAAAGGCACCTTCCGGAATAAGAGATGCACATGGCCCCGTGAATAAAGCTTTCGATCTCCATATCCTCGGGGATATGGTCCCGGATCTCCCGGATCTCCTTTAGGGAAAGCTCCCTGGCCGATACCACACGCTTCGCTCCCAGCCCATACCAGAACTGGTAGGTCCCGTAGTTGGTATTATTGGCCTGGGTACTGATATGGATCTCCATCTCCGGCAGGATCCGCTTTGCAGTCATAAACACGCCTGGATCGGAAATGATCAGAGCGTCCGGGCCGATCTCCCCCAGCTCTTTAAAATATTCCTCCACTCCCGGAAGATCGTCGTTATGGGCGAAGATATTGGCTGTGATGTACACCTTCACGCCCCGCTCATGGGCAAAGGCGATCCCTTCCCGGATCTCTTCATTTGTAAAATTTTTAGCCTTCGCCCGGAGTCCAAAGGCCTCGCCTCCAAGATAAACGGCGTCGGCTCCATAGATCACAGCAGTCTTTAATACATCCAGGCTTCCCGCCGGGATCAAAAGCTCAGTCTTTCTCATGAGTCTTCCCTTTCTTTCCGGACGCTTAGGGCCACCCCGTCCCCGATGGGGAGGATGGCGGTCTCCAGATTTTTCATATGTTTTAAAGTATAAAGGTATTCCCGCATCCGGACATGGATGGTCCGGTCCCGGCGCTCCACCGCGTACCTGGACTCCACAATGGTCCCATCCTGGAGCACATTGTCGGACATTAAAAGTCCGCCGGGGGCCAGAAGTCTTAAGGCGTCCGGCAGCCAGTGGACGTACTGGCCCTTGGCCGCATCCATGAAGATAAAATCAAAGGAGCCGGAAAGGGATCCCAGGATCTCTCCCGCGTCCCCCTCCAGCAGCGTGATCTTTTCCTCCATCCCCGCCCTTTTAAAGTTTTCACGGGCAATGGGGATGCGCTTTTCGTATTTTTCTATGGTGGTAATGTGTGCCGTTTCCGGCATGGACCGGGCCATTAAAAGAGCCGAATAGCCCACAGCCGTTCCCACCTCCAGGATCCGCTCCGGCTTCTTTAAAGCGAGCATGGTCTTTATAAGAGCCGCCGTCTCCCGCCGGACGATGGGCACGCCGGACCGGACCGCCTCCCTGGCGATCCCGTCGCACAGCTCCCCGTCTCCTGGATCCAGGGAATTGATATAATCTGTGATCCTGCTGTCAGTGATCATTACTCCTTTTTCGTCTCCTCGTCCAAAATATTGATGATCTCCTTGGAGCTCTGGGAGGTATTCAGGGAAAAGCTTCCCTTTTTCACCTCATAATCGTAGCATTTTGCCTGGATGGAAAAGGCCACATGGTCCCGGATCAGACCGGCATCCTCCAGGAGCTTTCCCACGTCCGCCACCGACTCTGTACCGTCCAGGGTCACAGTCTTTTCCGTCCCCGGGAGTGCTTCCATTCCCGGGGCATAGAAAATATCATGGCCGAATTCATACGTTTTTCTGACGCCCAGCACCAGAAGCACCAGCACCAGGGCGTAAAACACAAGGCGGCCGGAAATGCCGATGACAGCCAGGCTGATCTTATTGATTTCCTTTGTCAGTTTGCTCATACGGCTCCTTTGTCCCGTCCTTTGGGACGGTCGTTATACTTCCATGATGATCGGAAGGATCATCGGGTTTCTCTTGATCCGCTTCCATAAGAAATCGCTTAAGCTGTCGCGGATGATGTTCTTGATCTTGCCCCAGTCGGAAACGTGCCGCTCCAGGCAGTCAGCCACGGCGTGGTCCACAATGGCCTGGGCTTCCTCCATCAGATCCTCTGACTCACGCACATAGACAAAGCCCCTGGACACGATATCTGGTCCCGAAAGCAGCTGGTTGGAGTATTTCTCCAGGGTCAGCACCACGATGATGATCCCGTTCTGGGCCAGGTTCTGACGGTCTCTTAAAACGATGTTTCCCACATCGCCCACTCCAAGGCCGTCCACCAGGACACCGCCGGACTGGACATGGTCGATGACCTGGGCGCTCTCCTCGCCGATCTCCAGCACATCGCCCGTATGGAGCATCATGATGTTTTCCTTGGGGATCCCCAGGGATTCTGCCAGCTCCTTCTGGGCCATCCTGTGACGGAATTCACCATGGATGGGGATGGCATATTTGGGATGCACCAGGGAATAGATCAGCTTGATCTCCTCCTGGCAGGCATGGCCCGATACATGGGTATCCTGGGAGATCACCTTTGCTCCCTTCATGGAAAGCTCGTTGATGACCCTTGCCACTGCCTTTTCATTTCCCGGAATGGGCGTGGAGCTTAAGATCACCACGTCTCTCGGCGTGATGGATACCTTCCGGTGCAGGGAGGAGGCCATTCTGGATAAGGCCGCCATGGACTCTCCCTGGCTTCCTGTGGTGATGAGCACCGTGTCCTCTTCCTTATAATTCTTTAACTGCTCGATATCGATGAGCGTGCCGTCGGGGATGTTGATATATCCCAGCTCCTGGGCCGTCCCGATGACGTTCACCATGCTGCGGCCCTCGATGACCACCTTTCTTCCGTACTTGCAGGCTGAGTTGATGACCTGCTGCACCCGGTCCACGTTGGAAGCGAAGGTCGCCACGATGATCCGGTTCTGGGTGTGCTCTGCAAAGATCGCGTCAAAGGTCTTTCCCACAGTCCGCTCGGACATGGTGAAGCCCTTTCTGATGGCGTTGGTGGAATCGCACATAAGGGCTAAAACACCCTTTTTCCCCAGCTCCGCCAGCCTCTGGAGATCTGTCACGTCTCCAAATACAGGTGTATAGTCGATCTTAAAGTCTCCGGTATTTAAAAGGATGCCTGCCGGCGTAAATACTGCCAGGGCTGCGGCGTCCTCGATGCTGTGGTTCATCTTGATAAATTCCACACGGAAGCAGCCCAGGTTCACGGACTGGCCGTGCTTTACCACCTTGCGCTTCACGTTTTTCAGCATATTGTGTTCTTTTAATTTATGGTCAATGAGCCCAATGGTCAGTTTTGTCCCGTAGACCGGAGCGTTGACCATTTTAAGCACATAGGGGATGGCTCCGATATGGTCCTCGTGTCCATGGGTGATCACAAAGCCCTTTACTTTGTCAATATTGTCCGTCAGATACGTCACGTCCGGGATCACCAGGTCAATGCCCAGCATATCATCGCTGGGGAAGGCCAGGCCGCAGTCCATGACGATGATGCTGTCCTCATATTCGATAGCAGTCATGTTCATTCCGATCTGCTCCAGACCTCCCAGGGGGATGATCTTTACTTTGCAGTTCTTATTGTCTTTGTTTGCGTTCTTCAAGTTTTAACCTCCATTGCGTTCTGCGCTTTTCTTCTGCACGCGCTGCAAAGGCCATACAGCTTTACCTCATGGTCCGTAACCTCAAAGCCCAGACTCTCGAACACCTACTTTTCCAAAGTGTCCAGAAGATCCGTCTCCAGGGAATACACCTTCCCGCACTGGGTACAGATGGCATGGTGATGGCGGTGGCCCGATCCCGTCTCTTCTCCGTTCAGCTCATACCGGGCGAAACCGTCGTCAAAGGTGACCTTTTCGATCACATGCAGTTCCAGAAGGACCTGTACGGTCCTGTATATGGTTGCAAGCCCGATCTCCGGGCTTTCCTCTTTTGCCAGGTCATAGATCTCCTCCACCGTCAGGTGCTCGTCCCCGTGGGCGCTCAGGATATTTAAGACCATGAGCCGCTGGCTGGTAACCTTAAGCCCCTTTTCCCGCAAAAGATCCTTTACCTTTTCTTCGTTCATGAAATAACTTCCTATTCCTTTGTCTCAATGTCCACGTCATCCAGAAGCTCCTCAAAGATCTTCATAAGGCCCTCTAACTCCGCTTCATCCTCCACAAATTCATAAAGAGCGTCGGCCTCTCCCTCCCTAGACATATCCTTTAAGATATAGCAGTCGGCCTCTTCCTCCTCATCCTCGGCGTCCGTCACCAGCAGATAATCTGATCCGTTTAATTTTGTCTCTTCCAGCACGTAAAATTCCAGGGTCTGCTCGTCGTCCACCAGCGTGATCTTTCTTTCTTCCATTTTTTCTCTCCTATTTCGTAACAGTCCGGCCATGGTGATCCAGATACCCCTGGAGGATCAGACAGGCAGCCACCTTGTCGATGACGGCTTTCCTGTTCTCCCTCCGCACTCCGGATTCCATCAGGACCTTTTCTGCAGCAACTGTTGTGAGGCGCTCATCCCAGAGCGTCACCAGAAGCCCGGTCCGGCGCTCCAGCATCTCTTTAAATTCCTTTGTTTTCTCCACCCGGTCTCCCTCGGTATTGTTCATATTTTTCGGGAGTCCCAGCACGATCTCCTCCACGCCGTATTCCTTTATGATCTCCTCGATCCTGGCGCAGGTCTTTCTCAGCTTATTCTCATCTTTCCGTTCGATGGTCTCCAGTCCCTGGGCCGTTAAAAGCAGCTCATCGCTTACGGCCACCCCCACAGTCCTGGATCCGAAATCAAGTCCAAGTATCCTCATTTTCTCCACGACAAAATCAGCTGGCCTCATATCCCCCAACTGTTCTGCCGCTTTCCCCCTATGGTTCTTTTCTGGCTTCCGCCATTTTGTCTATTTCAGTCTCGTATTGATGTAATTTTCCATCAATTCCTCTAAGATCTCGTCCCGCTCCACCTTCATGATCAGGCTTCTGGCGCTTTTATGACTGGTGATATACGTCGGATCTCCAGACATGATATAGCCTACGATCTGGTTGATGGGGTTATATCCCTTTTCAGTCAGAGCCTCGTAAACCTCCCGAAGGACCTGGCTGACCTCCATCTTCTTTTCTTCCTGTACTGCCCTGAAATACTGTGTGTTGCTGATATCGCCCATAAATGTCCTCACGTCCTTTAGTTGCTATTCCTTATTTTACCCCAAATCCGGATTTTCTGCAAGATAAATGATTTCATCTGTCAGGAATTCTTTTAACACTCCCCGGACAAAGCAGTTTTTTCCGCCAGCTTCCGGCACAGCGGCCTTTACATATTCCTTTGTATGGCCCATCATGTACCGGGCTCCGCCTATCTCCACAGGCTCCTCCAGAAGGACCTCCGTCTCTCTTCCCAGGAAGGAGGCCCGGTACGCCTTTGACATCTCCTTCTCCAGGGCCAGAAGCTCTGCGCTCCGCTTCGTCTTTACCGGCTCCGGCACCTGGTCCGGCATCCGGTCCGCCCGGGTCCCCGCCCGTCTCGAATATTTGAATACATGCATCTCGTAAAAATGGACCGTTTCCAGGAATTTCTTTGTCTCTGCAAATTCCTCGTCCGTCTCTCCCGGGAATCCCACGATCACGTCAGTGGTAATGGCCGGATCCCTGAAATATTTTCTTAAGATCCCACACCGGTATAAATAGTCTTCACAGGTATAGTGGCGGTTCATGCGCTTTAAGGTGGCGTCGCAGCCGCTCTGCAGAGATAAATGGAAGTGGGGGCAGATCTTTTCCATGGCAGAGAGCTCCCGTACAAATTCCTCGGTGATCAGCCTGGGCTCCAGGGAACCGAACCGGATCCGCTTCACGCCAGGGATCTGGTGGAGCCGCTTTGTCAGCTCCAGAAGGTCCTGGGGCTCCTCCTTAAAGTCTGTGCCATAGGAGCTTAAGTGAATGCCTGTTAAGACGATCTCCTGGTATCCCTTTTCTGCCAGGGTCCTGACCTCCTCTTCCACATCCTCCGGCCGGCGGCTCCTGACCCGCCCCCGGGTGTAGGGAATGATACAGTAGCTGCAGAACTGGTTGCATCCGTCCTGCACCTTGATAAAGGCCCTGGTATGGTCTGCCTGGCGTTCAATGTGGAGCGCTTCATATTCCTGGGCTGCGGAAATATCGATGACCGCGTCCTGGGGCTCCCGTCCGGCCAGCCGCTCCTCCAGAAGCTGCACCAGCTCCGCCTTCTTATTATTTCCGATGACCAGATCGATGGCCGTATCATCCAGGAGCTTTTCTCCAGCCGCCTGGGCATAGCAGCCCGCAGCCACCACAAGGGCCTCCGGATTTTTCGCCTTGGCCCGGTGGAGCATCTGGCGGGATTTTTTATCCGCCACATTTGTGACGGAGCAGGTGTTGATGATATAAACGTCAGCCTTTTCCTCAAAGTCCACGATCTGGTAGCCGGCAGCCTCTAAAAGCTGCTGCATGGCCTCTGTCTCATAGGAATTGACCTTGCAGCCCAGGTTATGGAGTGCAGCTTTTCTCATTTTCTTCTCTCCTGTCTAAATTCAATCATGCATTCCCGATTTTCATGCAATCTGGCTCTTGACTTTTGCGGGATGTCCATTTAGTATGAATATAAGAACGTAATTTATCTATATAATGAACTGGGAGGACTTTAACATGAAAACCGTTAAAATTTCTTTGAACTCCATCGATAAAGTTAAGTCTTTTGTAAACGACCTGACGAAGTTTGATACCGATTTCGACCTGATCTCCGGCCGCTATGTGATCGATGCCAAATCCATCATGGGCATCTTCAGCCTGGATCTTTCCAGACCCATCGACTTAAATATCCACGCGGAGGGAGACGCTGAGGAGATCCTTACCGTACTGGCCCCGTATATCGTGGAATCATAAGCCCTTTAAAGTCTGCCCGGAAGCGGTCCGCTCCGGGCAGTTTTTGTTTTAAATACAGCGGATCACTTCTCTGGTCTCAATGGCCGTCTTCACCATTTCATCGATCTTTTCAGAAAGCTTTGTCTCTGACATCTCGATCCTCTTAAGGTTCGGCTTTGTCACCGGATGCTTGGCCACGAAAATCGTGCAGCAGTCCTCATAGGGGAGGACAGAGGTCTCATAGGTGTCGATCTTTAAGGAAATATCCACGATATCCTGCTTGTCAAAGGCGATCAGCGGCCGCATCACCGGAAGTTCGCAGACTGCGTTGGTCACACCTAAGGACTGTAACGTCTGGGAAGCCACCTGGCCGATGCTCTCGCCGGTGATCAATGCCAGACAGTCGGACTCTTTTGCAATGGCTTCCGCGATCCGCATCATATAGCGGCGCATGATGATGGTCAGCTCATCATGGGGGCACTGGTCATAGATATAAAGCTGGATATCGGTGAAATTCACCACATTCAGCTTAATGGGGCCCGTGTACTTTGCCACCAGCTTCGCCAGGTCCACCACCTTCTGCTTGGCCCGCTCGCTGGTATAGGGCGGCGCATGGAAATAGGTCGCCTCCAGGGTCACGCCGCGCTTGGCCACCATGTACCCTGCCACCGGGCTGTCGATGCCGCCGGAAAGCAGGAGCATGGCCTTCCCGGCCGTTCCGATGGGCATTCCCCCGGGACCAGGGATGGTCTCGGAAAAGATATTGATCTTATGGCGCACCTCCACCCGCAGGAGAACGTCCGGGTTATGCACGTCCACCCGGGTCTCCGGATACGCGTTTAAGATCACCTCGCCCAGGTCCCTGTTGATCTGGTCAGACACCACCGGATACTGCTTGTTGCCCCGGCGGGCCACCACCTTAAAGGTAAAGTTTTTGTTTTCATAGGCCTCGCCGATGTACCGCACCACCTGGGCCTTCAGATCTTCATAGCCGTTGTCCTCGATCTGCAGCATGGGGCAGATGCCCACGATTCCGAACACGTGCTGCAGGGCGTTTACCACCTCGTCAAAATCAAAGGCTTCACTGGCCTCGGCGTAAATGCGCCCGGCCTCCTTTGTTACTGTAAAGCCGCCCTCCAGCCGCTTCAGCCGGTGGTGGATCTGCTTTACCAGGGCGTCCTCAAAAAGATAACGGTTCTTTCCCTTGACGCCGATCTCTGCATATTTAATAAGAAAGGATCTGTAATTCATATTTCTCCTTCTGTTCTGTAAATCTGATTTTCTGTTCTTCTGGCTCTTAAGCCCTCCGGTATCTGCGGAGCACTGGAAGGAGCTCCCGCAGGACCTCCAGACAGTAATCCACCTCGTCCTCCGTGTTGAACACGCCAAAGGAAAAACGCAGGGTGGAATCCAGCAGGGATTCCCTGACGCCAATCCCTCTCAAGGTTCCGGAGACCCCCGGATGATTGGAGGAGCAGGCAGAGCCGGAGGAAACGTAGATCCCCCGGTCCTCCAGGGCATGTAAAAGCACCTCTGCCCTTACGCCCTCAAAGCCGGCGCTGACGATCTGGGGGGCCGAATCCCTGCCGGTCCGTCCGTGGACCGTTACGCCCTCCAGGCTGGAAAGCCCCTGGACCAGGCGGTCCTTTAAGGCGTACAGACGCTCCACCCTTTCGTCATGGTCCTTATAGATCTCCCTGACAGCCATGCCCAGACCGGCGCAGCCCGGAACGTTTTCTGTCCCCGAGCGCATTCCCTTCTGCTGGCCGCCGCCGAAGATGATGGGCCTGATCCGGACCTTCTCATCCACGTATAAAAAGCCCACTCCCTTGGGTCCGTGGATCTTGTGGCCGCTGACGGACATGAGATCGATGCCCTCTTTTTTGGGACGGATCACATATTTCCCGTAGGCCTGGATGGCGTCCACATGGAAATAAATGTCCGGACGGATGCTCTTTATGAGCTTCCCGATCTCTGCCACCGGCTCCACGGCTCCCATTTCGTTGTTCACATACATGATGGAGACCAGGATCGTGTCGTCGCAGATGGCCTCCCGCAGGGCGTCCAGGGATACGATCCCGTCCTGATCCACCGGAAGATAGGTGATCCGGAAGCCCTGCTCCTCCAGGAAGCTCATGGTATTATAGACGGACGCATGCTCGATGCAGGTGGTGATCAGATGGTTTCCCTTTCTTCTGGCAGCCATGGCGGCGCCGATGAGGGCCATATTGTTGGACTCCGTTCCGCCGGAGGTAAAAACGATCTCCTTTTCCTTTACCTTCAGAGAGCCTGCGATCTCCTCCCGGGCCTCCCGGATGTACCGTTCCGCCTCCACGCCCTTCATATGTCTGGAGGAGGTATTGCCGTAATCGGAGGTCATGGCCTCCACCATCACGTCCCGGACACTGTCAAAGACCCGGGTCGTGGCTGAATTGTCAAAATATACTTCTTTTCTGTTTTCCATTTAAAAAATCAATCCTCCAAAAGAAGCCCCACGGCTGAAAGCACAAAAAGCCCCGCCGTCTCGGTCCTTAAGATCCGCTTTCCCAGGGTCACGGTCCTGGCCCCGGCGTTTCTGGCAGCCTCCACTTCCCCATCGGAAAAGCCGCCCTCGGGACCGATGAGCACCGCGCATTTCTTTCCCGGCTTCAGTCCTCCGATCAGGCTTCTGGTAAGCTCCATGCCTCCGGCTCCCGAAAGGCTTTCAGAATCCTCATAGGGCAGGAGGAACAGGTCCATGGAAGCCGCCTCAGCCACCGCTTCCTTATAAGAAAGGACCGGTCCGATCTCTGGAACGATCATCCTTTTGGACTGCTTGGCGGCGCTTTCGGAAATGCCCTGCCAGCGCTTCCTCTTTGCCTCTTCCTTCTTCTTATCCAGCTTTACCACCGACCGGGCCATTTCCACTGGTACGATCCGGGAGACGCCCAGCTCCACACATTTCTGGATGATGAATTCCATCTTATCGCCCTTGGGAAGGCCCTGGTACAGGGTCACTTCCACCGGAAGCTCCGTGTCCTCCACCAGCTCCGGCAGGATCCGCGCCAGAACCCGGCTGCTTTCGATCTCCGCGATCTCACACAGGCAGTTAGTCCCCTTTCCGTCGCTTAAAAGGATCTGCTCGCCCGGCTTCATCCGCAGCACATTTTTTATATGGTTCACATCCGGCCCGGTGATCACGGCCTCAGACTCTGTAAAAAATTCTGTTTCAGTAAAAAAATGATACACTACCGCTTCCTCGCTGTGATGGAGACCCACTCTCCCTGTCTGGTGGTCTCCAGGATCTCAAAGGCGTCGTTCTGGGACAGCGCATCCCTGACCGCCTGCTCCTTCATATCGATGATGCCGGAGGTAATAAAGATCCCTCCCTGCTTCAGATGCACCGGAACCTCCTTCTGGATCATGATGATCACATCAGCCAGGATATTGGCCACGGCAATGTCGTAGCACTCGTATCCCGCAGCGTCCTGGACTTCCTTCTCATCGATGATATTTCCCTGGACCACTCCGAATTTCTCCTCCGGGATCCCGTTGGCCTCCAGGTTTTCATGGACGGCGGTAATGGCGTTCTCGTCCAGATCCGTTCCGAATACAGAACCAGCTCCCAGCTTTAAGGCCGTAATACCGAGAATGCCGCTGCCGGTGCCCAGATCCAGGATCCGCACACCCGGCTTCACATATTTTTCCAGCTGGCGGATGCAGAGCTGGGTGGTCTCATGCTTTCCGGTCCCAAAGGCCGTTCCCGGGTCGATCTGGATCAGAAGCTTGTCCTTGTGCTCCTCAGGGATCTCCTCCCAGGTGGGCTTTATAAGGATGTGATCCACAGTAAACGGCTTGAAATACTGCTTCCAGTTGTTGATCCAGTCCTTGTCCTCGGTCTCAGAGGCTGTGATGGTCCCCTCACCGATCTCCACGTACTGGCGCAGTTCAGAAAGCCCCTCATCCACTTCTTTTAAGATGGCCTCCGCGTCGTCATCGTCGTCCAGATAAAAGCTCACTCTGGCTGTACCGTCGTCCGGCGGCAGCTCCGGCAGGATGTCGATGAACATTCCCTTGGTCTCGCTCTCGGTCAGAGGCACGTTGTCCTCGATCTCAATGCCCTGGATCCCGATCTCATCAAACAGACTGCTGATATAGTCCACCGCCTCTGTGGTGGTCTTCAGCGTAAATTTTTTCCACTTCATATTTTTTTCCTCCGGTCTCAGAACGGCTCCTTTTAAGAACCGCTAAAAAGTCACATGATATCATATCACAGATCGTCCCCGAATACAAGAGAGCAAACGGCCTGCCGCCGGGACAGGGAACGGCCGTCACCCCGCCAGGATCTTCACAAACAGCAGAGCCAGCACGCCCATGACCACAGGCCTTACGATCTTCTGCCCGTTGTTGACCACGAGCCCCGCTCCAAAGTAGCTGCCTGCCATGCAGAAAAGGGCCGCTGCGATCCCCAGGGCATAATCCACCTTTCCGCCGACAAAAAACGTCCCCAGGGCCCCGATATCTGCGCTCAGGTTGACCACCTTGGAGATCCCGGCCGCATCTCTGGTCCCCAGCTTCAAAAGGCCAGTGAATACGAGGATCAAGAAGGTCCCTGTCCCCGGACCGTAAAAGCCGTCGTATCCGCCGATCAGAAAGGAGACAGCCAGGCCTGTAAAAAACATACGGCGGAATCCGTCCGGATCCTCGGACCGGTCCGGAGCCTCCCCGCCGCCCAGTTCTTTATTCTTCAGCACATAAAAGGCCACCACCGGAAGCACCACCACCATCAGCGAGCGGATCAGCTTTTCATCGGTCTTAAGGGCCAGGCTGGCTCCTCCCACAGCTCCCAGGGCCGCAGAAGCCGCCCAGGGAAGGGCCAGCTTAAAACGGATATAGCCGCTCTTGGCAAATCTTAAGGCTGCAACGATGGATCCCGGAAAGGCGCTCAGCTTTGAAGTTCCCAGGATCACATGGACGGGAACCCCGGCCAGCATATACGCCGGGAATGAGATCAATCCCCCGCCTCCGGCAATGGAGTCTACAAATCCCGCCAGAAATACCAGCGGGCATACGATCAGAAACTGTTCCATACCTGTCTCCTTCTGTTATTTTTACCCATATTATAGCATGGCCTCCGACATTTTTCATGATAATTTAATAATTTATTCCTTGAATACCCAGATGCGGTATGATATAGTACTCAGAAATAGGGGAAAAAAATGGCCGCCACTATTTTTAGTGACGGCCGTTCTCTTTGTACCGCGGTATCCTGAGTTCTGGAACGATCAGCTGTTGGCGGCGACCACCACCCGGCGGCCCCGCTCCAGGGCAATATAGATATGGCAGTATTCCATGGATGCACAGATCTTGTCGGCCATGGTAATGATCCACGCCTCCCGGTTCTTTGGCACCGGCCCCAGAGGGAACATATGGGAAAGGATCGCGCTTTTCTCGCGCTCGCTGATCCCAAAGACCTCCTGGCTGTTCTTAGCCGCGACTCTGGGATGGTAAAATGCCTGGAAGCCGCCTGTGGGAGGCTTTTCCCTGAAATCATAAAGGCAGAAATCGTGAAGCAGTCCGGCCCTGGCGGCCATTCTTGCATCGCACCCCAGCTTTCTGGCTATATGCCAGGATATATAGGATACATTGATGCTGTGCATCAGTCTGGATGTACTCTGGTGATGGGAAAACGCTCCCAGCTGCATAAATTCCCGCTTTTCCAGGATATCCTTTACTTCCTTTATGTACCCGGGTTCGATCTGTCCGTTAAATGTAAGCTCCATCGGCTGTCACTCGCTTTCTGTAAAGAATGATGGATATTTCCCCTACACTTTTATTATGATAAAGTACCGTGAAAATTTCAAGGCCTTTTCTTTAATTTTTTCTTTCATTTTGAGGTGAATTGCTTATGATCAGGATTTTAAAATTCTTTGGCGTCTCATTTCTGTTCCTGCTGCTCCTTTACATCCTCCTGCTGACCCTGCCCTATGTGGCCCATAAAAAGGTCCCCCAGGAGATCCTGGACCGGATCCGTTCCGCAAAATATTACTCAGAGCTTCCCGGCGCTGAGCGGGCCGCCTACATAGACGACAACACCGACGCCCTCCTCTACCGTCTGAACCTCATTGACCAGGCCGAAAAGGAGATCATCTTCTCCACCTTCGATTTTAACGTGGATGAAGCCGGCAAGGACATCATGGCATCTCTCCTTTCCGCAGCAGAACGCGGAGTCCGGATCCGGATGCTGGTGGACGGATTCAGCGGCATGCTGGATGTGAACAACAGCCCATGGTTCGAGGCCATGGCTTCCCATGAAAATATCGAGCTGAAGATCTATAATCCCATCCATTTTTATGCACCGTGGAAAATGCAGGCCAGACTCCATGACAAATATCTGATCATCGACGACCAGATGTATCTTTTAGGCGGCAGGAATACCTTTAACCTGTTCCTGGGAGACTATACGCCGGTGAAAAACATCGACCGGGAGCTGTTCATCTATGAGACCGTCGGGGACCCGGAGGCCTCCATCCATCAGTTAAAGCAGTATTTCCAGTCCGTCTGGGAGCTGCCCGATGCGAAGCTGTATACGAAAATGGGCGACTGGGAAAAATCCCAGGAATGCATCCAGTGGCTCACCGCCCACGCTGACGCCCTGAAGTCCTCTTATCCGTCCGCCTATGAGCCCTGGGATTATGAAGCCCTCACCATGGAGACCAACCGGATCACCCTCCTTCACAACCCCATCAATGCCTCCAATAAGGAGCCCTGGATGTGGGAAACCGTCTGCCACCTCATGGGGACCGGAAAGGAGATCACGGTCTACACGCCCTACATCATCTGCGGAAAGGAAATGTACGCAGACCTTACGGCCCTGTGTAAGAAAACAGACCTAGTGGAGATCATCACCAACGATGTGGCCAGCGGCGCCAATCCCTGGGGCTGCACCGACTATCTGAACCAGAAAAAGAAGATCTGGGCCACCGGCGTCCGTGTCTACGAATATCTGGGAGAACATTCCAGCCATTCCAAGGCCGTCCTCATCGACGACCGCATGAGCATCGTCGGCTCCTATAATATGGATATGCGGAGCACCTACCAGGATACAGAGCTGATGCTGGCTGTGGATTCCCCGGAATTAAACGCCGTCATCCGCAAAGAAGCGGAGGTCAACAAGACGTACAGCCGGTACATGACGCCGGAGGGGACGTACATCAACGGCGAAAACTATGTGCCCCGGGAAATGAGTGCAGGTAAAAAACTCTTTTACGGCGTGCTCCGGGTCCTGATCATGCCCTTCCGGAGATTCCTGTAAAAGAACGTGCTGAAAACATGTCCTCCCTGATGCGCATTTCCGGGACCAGCCCATAAAGAAGCCCGATTGCGGGCTTCTCCGCCTGCGGCGGGCCGCTTCTGCGGCATAATTCCCTTCCGCCGCATGGCGATCCCCGCGGAACGTTTTTATGTCATAGGACGCACTTTCCTATGACATAAAAAAACGCTTAAGCAGATACCATTTCTCTGCTTAAGCGTTTTTCGTTTTTACATGGATCCTATTCCACCAGCTTCTCCAGCTCCTTCACATATTCCGTTCCGTCGGAGGTCTTGTGGCCCGCCTTGGAGGCGTAAAGCCCCACGGCAGCCTGGGATTTTTTAATGGGCTGCATGGTCCCGGCCCCGGCCACGCAGCCGCCGGGACAGGCCATTCCCTCCAGAAGATACCCGTTATATTTTCCAGCCTTGGCCATGGCCAGGAGCTTTCTGCATTCCTTAAGGCCCTCGGCGTTGGCTACCTTGATCTCCTTATCGGGATACCGTTCCTTGATCACATTGACCACCGATTTTGCCACGCCTCCGGCCACGGCAAAATTGCGGCCGTCTGCGGAAGCGTCGTTGACGCCGTCGGGATCCTCCTCCATGTTCTCAATATCCACATGGCGGGCATCAAAGATCCCTGCCATCTCCTCAAAGGTCAGCACGAAATCCACCTCGCTGCGGACGCTGCGGCGCATGGCCTCCAGCTTTTTGGCCGCACACGGTCCGATGAATACCACCTTTGCCTTCTCATGCTGCTTTTTAATGAGTCTGGCAGTCAGGGTCATGGGCGTTAAGGCCATGGAAACGCAGTCTGCGTATTCCGGGAACAGCTTCTTTGCCATCACAGACCAGGCCGGGCAGCAGGAGGTTGCCATAAAGGGGATATGCTCCGGCACCTCTTTTATAAAGTCCTCGGCCTCCTGGACCGCGCAGAGGTCTGCCCCGATGGCAACCTCGAATACATCGGCAAAGCCCAGCTGCTTCATGGCCGCCCGCAGCTTTCCGGGCGTCACCTTGGGGCCGAACTGTCCCACAAAGGCAGGAGCCACAGCGGCGTATACCCGCTCTCCTGTCTGGATGGCGCGGATCACCTGGAAGATCTGGGACTTGTCCGCAATGGCTCCAAAGGGACAGTTCACCAGGCACATGCCGCAGGAAACGCATTTGTCATAGTCGATATCTGCTTTTCCGTTCTCGTCTGAGTGGATGGCGTCCATGCCGCAGGCCGCCGCACAGGGACGCTCCTGGATAATGATGGCGTTGTAGGAGCACACCTTTGCACACTGGCCGCATTTAATGCACTTCTCCGGATCGATCCTGGATTTCCCGTTGGTCCGGTCCAGGCTCACCGCATCCTTGGGGCAAACCTCCACACAAGGGTGGGCCAGGCAGCCCTGGCAGCCGTCGGTCACCATGACCCTTTTTTCTGCACACGCATTGCAGGCAAATTTGATCACATTGATCAGCGGCGGCGTATAATACGTTTCCGGCCGGTCTGCCGCCTCGATCCCATCGGACACAGGGGCCGGGTCTCCCGCCCCGCGGTAGGGAAGTCCCATGGCCAGGCGCAGCCGTTCTCCTACGATGGCTCTTTCTAAAAACACGTCATTGCGGAAGTTTCCAACCTCCCCGGGGATGATCTTATATGGAAGCTCCTCGATCCTTTTGTCAATGGGCCACTCGGTATGGTAGGCCATACGGGCCGCCTCGCGGAAGATCCTGTGGCGGATCTCCTGGATCCTGGTCTCAACACCTCTCATCGAATTATTCCTCCTGTGATTTTTTGCAGTCGTCTCTGTTTTGTGAAAAAGATAACATATCCCAGCTGTAACTTCAAGTTTTTAATCGCATACAATCCGCTTTTTCTTTTCCAGAAGCCCCGGTTCCTTCCATTTATGATTTTGCCCCATTTCTGCCGCAGGACTGCCGCAGCCTGCACCTTTTCTATTGCAGATGGACCTGGTAATATATTCCTATCCGGAGCAGTCCTGCGGGAAAGAAGCCCGCCTGTGGGCTTTTCCGTCTGCGGCGGGCCGTTTCTGCATTAAACTTCTCTTCCGCCGCGTGGCGGTCCCTGCAAAACATTTTTTTGTTACGGGATGTGCTTTCCTATGGAATAAAAGCTCCGGTCCCACACTGAAAAGAAAGGATATGATGCACAATGAAAAAATGTATGAAGCTGGCGGTCACGACCGTTGTTATGGGATGCCTTCTGTCCTTCCCGGCCTTTGCGGCAGAAACAAGGGCGGAATATAAAGAGGCCGTAACTCCCATCCGGGAGGAATTAAAGGCCCTGGAGGAGGAGATGGACGCTGTCCGCACCGAAAATAAGGCCCTGTCGGCCCGTTTCAGCGAGATCCGGCAGATCCGTAAGGAGACCGGGGAGCTGATTGTTTCCAAAGATACCTGGAAAAAAGCCCGGGAACTGAAGGCCAGGATCCGTGAGGTCCGTTCTTCCATGGACAGTCTCTCCATAAAATCCCTGCGGACCCAGGCCAGGGCCGCTGTAAAGGAAAAAGATTTTGACGCAGCCTTAAAGGCCATGGGCGAAGCCATGGAACAGAAGCAGGACCGCCTGGATTCTCTCAAAGAGATCAACGCCATCTGGAAGCAGATCGATGATCTGCTGGAAGCTGAAGAATAATTTTTTCCATTAAAAAGGAGCTGCAAAACGGAGGAAGTGATCCGCAGATCCCCCGTTTGCAGCTCTCTGGCTATTTTTCATCCTTCTATTTTCCTGTATAACATTCCATATCTCCCGATGTGGTGGTGAACTGGATCCTGGAAAGGTTCTTTCCGCTTTCCCTGCCGTTTCCTCTGTCCACGATCCCACTGGCACCCATTTTCTCCCATTCCAGCTGCCCGTCAAAATCTGTCTCCAGACCGCCGCTGACCCACTGGGCCTCGAACTTAAACCGGGGATCCTCTGCTTTTTCCACAAGGATCTCTCCAGACACGCTTTCCATGGAAATATCTCCCAGGGCCTCTCCGATCGTCATCTTCCCGGATACGGTGGAAAGCTCTGCGCCTGCCGCTGCCTTCTCAATGCTCAGATCCCCGGATACACTCTCTCCCTCCACTGCTCCTCTGATCGTTCCTCCATCCAGATCGCCGGATACTGTGGCGACCTCCAGGCTCTCTCCCTCAAATCTCGGAATCCGTATGTTTCCCGATACCGTATTGATCTCCAGCTCTCCCCGGAAATCCTCTGGGATCTGGATCCTGGCGGAAACCGGGAGCCTTTTCTTTTCCTCGTCTTCAAACCTCAGTCCTGTCAGTCCTAAGACGATCGTTCCCTTTGATCCATCTGGATCATCGTTGACGATCTCCACCCGGCCTCCGCCAGAAGACACCCTGGTCTGATGGATCTCTTCCCACGGGACCACGTACTCCTCCTCCAGAAGGATCTCCTCGGAATCTGTCACCTCCACGTTCAGATCGATCAGTATATAGGAGATCTGGATGTCCTCTGCCTCGTCCATAGGGATCTGACGTTTAAGGATCCCGCCATCGCCGAGCTTTGTCCATCTCCATCCATCGGGAGTATCTCCAGGGTCAGCTCCTGCGCCAGAACCAGTCTCCTCCGTACCCGGCTTTTCTGTTCCAGGACCGCTCTCTCCTATTTCTGGCTGTCCTACACCGGGGCCAGCCTCTCCTATCCCCGGTTCCTCCATGCCAGGGCCAGTCTCTCCCGTCTCCTTCCGGTCTTCAAAATGATTTTCCCCGTCCAGACGTCCCGATGCCTCAAGGGTCTCTTCTCCTCCTTTATGGCCCCTGTCCACCCTGGCTGCCACCATACCGGTGCCCAGAAGAAACAGCAGGCCTCCAAGGGCAGCTCCCAGAACCAGGATCTTCACCGTATGGTCTTTTTTCTTTTCTGGTCTTTCTCCCGCCATTACAGGCTCTCCCTTTCCGCCGCCGTTTTCCTTGTTTTCCTCTTCAAAAAGCGAGCGGATGTCGCCCATGGCATTGATGGTACAGTCGAAGGCGTCCTGCTCCCCGTACCCCTCTGCCCGCAGATCATCGTACCTTTCCTCCATATTTCCAATGATCTCTTCCTTTAAATCCACCACATTTCTGGTTTTCGGGATATCCCTTACCATATCTTCCACATATTTTCTCAGTTTTTCTTTCATGCTGTGCCCTCCCCGTCATCGTCCAGCAGCCGGTCGATCAGCTCCTTTGCCTCCTCCCAGTCCCTCCGGTTGGAAGCGTAGGTTTCTCTCCCTTTTTCTGTGATCGAGTAATATCTTCGCCTGGCTCCAGTGGTCTCGTCTCCCCAATACGTCCGGATACAGCCCGCCTGCTCCAGCCGTTTAAACGCTGAATACAGGGTCGCTTCTTTCAGCTCGTACCTCCGGTCCGTCCGGGCCAGGATCTCCTTGTTGATCTTGTAGCCATAGCTGTCCTGCTTCAGCAGCAGGGACAGGATGATCGTTTCTGTGTGTCCCCGTAAAATATCCGATGTGATCGACACGCTCCCACCACCTTTCCTTAGTTTCATTATGCAATATAATACCTCGTCTGTCAATGTATATTTGATTATTTAGTATTATGTTTGCCGCAGATATCCAGCCGCCCTGCGCCTCCCGCGCCCGTTCCAGGCTCCCGCCCCATGTTTCCTTTCAGATCACCGCCGTCTGCGAAAACCGGGATCCTTCCGGTCCCATATTCCCCCCTCCCCTATTTTTGAAAATATTGGGCAAAAATGTACGTTTTTTCCCACAGTGCCCAAAAATCTCACGGAAATCCTGGGATTTTCACCGGATTTCACTGGATTTCTCCTATGGATTGGGCATATTTCTCTTTTTTCTCTGTATATACCCAAAAATCTCCGAAATTTTGGGCATAGCAGAAAAAAGTCCCTGTCTATGCCCAAAAAGGGGCTTACACTTCTGCCTGTTCCCGTTTATAATGATCGGACAGGGCTTCTCCGCCTGCGGCGGGCCGCTTCTGCGGACAAATTTCCTTCCGCTGTATAGCGATCCCCGCGGAGCGTTTTTTATGTCATAGGATGCACTTTCCTATGACATTAGCCGCGAAGGCCTGGATATGCTCTGTACCAAACGCCATATAGATCCGGCCAGGAGCCGGAAGACTTTTGCAAAAGCAGGGAGGCCTTTCCATGAACTTTGATGAGCTGTTTACAAAATGGAAATCCGAATATTCGTTTAACGCTTTTATCCGGGACGGGATTGTTGATCCCGCTCACTATGACAGGCCGCACATTTTATTTATTCTCCGCGATATGAACTGCCGGCACGAGCGGGACCTGTGTGCGGATCTCCGCAGAGATGGAAGCGGATGGAGAACATGGAACAACATCGGCAGATGGACAAAAGCACTGCTGGACGGTGACGGGGAGTATCCGTGGGATATGTCCTCCCCCAGCCGCGCGGCACAGCTAAGGCGCGTTGCTGTTATGAATCTGAAGAAGGAGGGCGGCGGCAGCCGCGCCTCTGGAAGCCAGCTTCTGGATGCGGTGCAGATGCAGCATGGAAAGATCCTGGAAGAGATCTGTTTGTGTGATCCAGGCATGATCATCTGCTGCGGTCTGGCCAGTTCCGGGATCAAAGGAAATGCTGCCCTGCTTAAAGATCATGTATTGCCAGTTTCAACGGAATGGGCATCCTTCCGGTCCAGGACCTTTGACCGGGACTGGCAGTATTATTTTACTGAGATCAATAAAAAACAGATCCCTGTCATCAGCTTCTGCCATCCACAGGTCACAAATCTCAATGGCAGCAGAGGGCATGAAAAGCTATTTATTCCATTATTCCAGGATATGCTCTATATAAAAGAACTTTTTTTGAAAAACACTGCGGGAAGCGAATAAAAAAGCTGCTGCAAAAATTTTGCAGCAGCTCCCGGATCATCCTGTTTTATTTTCCAAAAAGTCCCCGCTTCTTCTTTCCGCCTTCCGGCGCAATGCCGTTCATGGCGTCGTCGAAGCGCCGCAGGGCCTCCTTCTGCTCTTCATTGAGCTTTTCAGGCACTGTGATCACCAGGGTCACAAAATGATCTCCACGGATATTCTTATTCCTTAAGGACGGAACGCCCTTTCCTCTGAGCCGTACCTTGGTATCGGTCTGGGTGCCAGGCTTTACCTCATACTCCACTTCCCCGTCCACGGTCTTGATACGGATCGGGCCGCCCAGTGCCGCTGTTACAAAGGAAATGGGCACGGTGGAGAAGATGGTGGTTTCCTGCCGTTTGAAGATCGGGTGCTTGGATACAGTCACCTCCACCAGAAGGTCTCCCCGGTCACCGCCGTTGATCCCCGGCTCTCCCTTTCCGGCGATCCGGATGCTCTGTCCGTTGTCGATACCTGCCGGGATCGTCACCTGGATCTTCTTTCTGCTGGAAATATATCCGCTGCCATAGCAGTCCGGGCATTTCTCCTTTATGATCTTGCCGGATCCCTGACAATCCGGACATGTCTGCACGTTCTGTACCTGTCCAAAGAAGGACTGCTGGGTATAAACGATCTTTCCTTTCCCGTTACACTTGGGGCAGGTCACCGGAGAGGTTCCCGGCTTTGCACCCGTTCCATGGCATTTGGGGCATTCATCCTTCAGGTTTAATTCAATCTCCTTCTGACAGCCAAATACCGCCTCCTCGAAGGTGATCCGGACACCGGTCCTTAAATTCGCTCCGCGCATGGGCCCGTTGCTGCGCCCCCTGCTCCTGCCGCCGCCGAAGAAATCGCCGAAAATATCGCCGAAAATATCGCCCATGTCTGCGCCGCTGAAATCAAAGCCTCCAAAGCCTCCGGCCCCGCCGGCGCCTCCGTCAAAGGCCGCATGGCCAAACTGGTCGTACTGTCTTCTTTTTTCCGGATCGCTGAGCACGCTGTATGCCTCGGAAGCCTCCTTGAACTTAGCCTCCGCCTCTTTATCTCCCGGATTGGCATCGGGATGGTACTTCTTCGCCAGAACTCTGTATGCCTTCTTTAACGCCGCATCATCTGCATCTTTCGGCACGCCAAGGACTTCATAATAATCTCTCTTGCTCTCTGCCATTTCAAGTCTTACCTTTCAAACTCTATATAGTGGGAAAGGGGTTAGGCGGAATGCCGCCTAATCCCCATACCTTCGATTTATACGCTTCGCAGCTTTTATTATTAGACTTCCTTGTAATCTCCGTCTACCACATCATCGCCGTAGCCTGCCTGGCCTGCGTCCTGGGGTCCTGCCTGGGAACCTGCTCCCTGGGCTCCGCCAGCCGCCTGGGCCTGCTCATAAACCTTTGTGAAGAGCTGCTGTGCGCTCTGCATCAGTTTTTCTTTTGCGGCCTTGATGTCTTCCACCTGGGCGTCTGTCATCTGATCGATGGGCGCACGGTTTACAGCCTCTTTCAGTGTATTTAAGTCTGCCTCAACGGCTGCCTTATCGTTGGCATCGATCTTATCGCCTACCTCTTCCAGGGCCTTTTCGGTCTGGAATACCATGGAATCTGCATCGTTCCTTGTGTCGATGGCCTCTTTCTTCTTCTTATCCTGGGCCTCGAACTCGGCTGCCTCCTTCACGGCCTTCTCAATATCTGCGTCAGACATGTTGGAGCCGGAGGTAATGGTGATGTGCTGCTCTTTGCCTGTTCCCTTATCCATAGCGGATACGTTTACGATGCCGTTGGCGTCGATATCAAAGGTAACCTCGATCTGCGGAACGCCTCTTCTGGCCGGAAGGATGCCGTCCAGACGGAACTGGCCCAGAGTCTTATTGTCTCTTGCAAACTGTCTCTCACCCTGTACCACATGGATATCAACGGCAGTCTGGTTATCGGCTGCAGTGGAGAAGATCTGGCTCTTCTTGGTGGGGATCGTGGTGTTTCTCTCGATCAGCTTTGTGGCAACGCCGCCCATGGTCTCGATGGACAGGGAAAGCGGTGTTACATCCAGAAGGAGGATATCGCCTGCGCCTGCATCGCCGCCTAATTTACCGCCCTGGATCGCTGCTCCGATGGCAACGCACTCATCCGGGTTCAGGGTCTTGCTGGGCTCTTTGCCTGTCAGCTGTTTTACCTTCTCCTGTGCGGCTAACATACGGGTGGAGCCACCTACCAGGAGGACCTTGGAAAGCTCAGATGCAGAAAGTCCGGCATCCTTCAGGGCATTCTGTACCGGGATCGCAGTTCTCTCCACCAGATCGCTGGTCAGCTCGTCAAATTTCGCTCTTGTCAGGTTCATATCCAGATGCTTCGGTCCCTCTGCGTTGGCTGTGATGAACGGAAGGTTGATGTTGGTGGTGGTGGCTGTGGACAGCTCCTTCTTTGCCTTCTCAGCAGCCTCTTTTAATCTCTGGAGAGCCATCTTGTCGCCGGACAGGTCGATGCCCTCTGCCTTCTTGAACTCGTCGATCATCCACTGGGTCACACGGTTGTCGAAGTCATCGCCGCCGAGACGGGTATCGCCGTTGGTAGCCAGAACCTCGATGACGCCGTCACCGATCTCAATGATGGAAACATCGAAGGTACCGCCGCCTAAGTCATATACCATGATCTTCTGCTCTTTTTCATTATCAAGGCCATAAGCCAGGGCTGCGGCTGTGGGCTCGTTGATGATACGCTTTACTTCCAGGCCTGCGATCTTACCTGCATCCTTGGTAGCCTGACGCTGAGCATCGTTAAAGTAAGCCGGAACGGTAATAACTGCCTCTGTCACCTTCTCGCCCAGATAGCTTTCTGCGTCTGCTTTCAGCTTCTGGAGGATCATTGCGGAGATCTCCTGGGGAGTATATTTCTTTCCGTCGATGTCTACCTTATAATCTGTACCCATGTGTCTCTTAATGGAGGAGATGGTGCGGTCTGCGTTGGTCACGGCCTGACGTTTTGCCGGCTCACCTACCAGTCTTTCTCCATTTTTTGTAAATGCCACGATGGACGGTGTGGTCCTGATTCCTTCTGTATTGGCGATAACGGTCGGTTTACCGCCTTCCATAACTGCTACACAGCTGTTTGTTGTACCTAAGTCAATACCAATAATCTTGCTCATAGTGATTTCCTCCTGAATTTATAAACAATGATAAATTACTTCCAGTTAGTTGGCAACCTGCACCATGCTGTGGCGTACCACAGTATCCCGGTACATATATCCCTTTAACAGCTCCGATGCCACCACGTTCTCTCCCAGGGATTCGTCGTCCACATGCATCACTGCATTATGGAAATTGGGATCAAACGGCTTGCCCACAGCTTCGATGGGCTTTACGCCCATGTCGTCCAGGGTCTTCATAAGCTGCTTATATATTTTCTCCATTCCTTCGGCAAAGGGCGTTTCCTTCGCATCCTCGGGAACGGTGGCAAGGCCTCGCTCAAAATTATCCACCACAGGAAGGATCTTCTCGATCACATCCCTGGCTCCGATCTCATACATAGCGGACTTTTCTTTATCCGTCCGCTTCCTGTAATTGTCAAACTCTGCCATGGACCGCTTTAACTGATCTGTCAGCTCCTCGATCTGGCTATCTCTCGGGTCCTTCTTCTTTCCAAAAAGCCCCTTTTTCTCTTTCTTTTCTTCTTTTCCATTTTCCGGAGCAGCTTCTCCGTCTGCGCTGGCCCCTGCCGGCCCAGCCGCGTTTTCAGCTGTGTTTTCAGCTCCCGCTCCGTTTTCGGGAATATTTTCTGCTTCTGCCTCTCCTGGAGCTTTCTTTTCCAGTTCCTTCTCTTCCACTTGACTCGACACCTTTCATTTCTATTTACTGCTGCTTATTAAATGTTTCATTCAGCTGGGTCACCAGAGTCCTTAGGGTCCCGACGACCTTTTCATAGTCCATCCTCTTGGGTCCGATGATCCCGATGGTTCCCCTAAGGCCGTCTCCCAGCACATAGTTGGCAGTGACCACGCTGCAGTCCTTCATGGTCTTCACCGGCGTTTCATCTCCGATATAAACCTGGATCTGGGAATCCGATGCCGACGGCGCCTGGCTTTCATCAAACAGTCCCTTTAAAAGTTCCTTTTGCTCCAGGGTACTGATCAGCTTGCTGGCATTTTCCGTATCGGAGAGCTCCGGATACTTGAAAATATTTGTAGCTCCGCTGGTATAAATCTGAAGATCCTCCGCCTGGGAGCCAATGGCCTCAGAGACCTCGTTGAGGACAAATTCCACCACCTGTCTGTGGATCCCCGCCTGCTCCTTGAGCCTTGCGATCACTCCCAGGTTGATCTCCTGGATCGTAAGCCCGTTGAGAC
Organism: Alitiscatomonas aceti; assembly: GCF_025567195.1. Classification (NCBI taxonomy): domain Bacteria; kingdom Bacillati; phylum Bacillota; class Clostridia; order Lachnospirales; family Lachnospiraceae; genus Alitiscatomonas; species Alitiscatomonas aceti. The sequence goes on from NZ_JAOQJF010000021.1 coordinate 57,178, forward strand.
TGTTGTTCAAAAGGATATTTAAGTTTAATATCTCTTCATTGGAAAGCTCTTCATCCAAAGTCACAAAGGAATTCCGGATGATATTTCCTTCCACCACCACCACGATCAGAAGCTTGTTGGCCTCTACTCTCGAAAGCTGGATGAACTTCAGCTTCGTCTGGTGGTAATTGGGACCGCTGACCATGGTCGCATAGTTGGTATTGCTGGCCAGGATCTGGGCCATCTGCTTCAGTAAAAGCTCCACCCGGTCCACCCGCTGGATCATCATGTCCTGCATGGCGTTTACCTGGCTGTCCTTTTCCTGGATGATCTGGTCCACATAGAACCGGTATCCCTTATCAGAGGGGATCCGTCCTGCCGATGTATGGGGCTGGATAATGTATCCCAGCTCCTCCAGATCCGACATCTCGTTCCTTATGGTAGCGGAGCTCAACTTAAGACCAGAATATTTGGAGATCGTTCTGGAGCCCACCGGCTCTCCTGTCTCTAAATACGTCTGGATTATGGCTTTCAAAATCTTCTCTTTTCTTTCGTCCAGCTCCACATTTTCACCCTCTTTTTGTTTTATTAGCACTCTTTATCTATGAGTGCTAACATTTACAGTTGTTACTATATTACTTAAGTCCCCGTTTGTCAAGATATTTTTTCATTTTTCATTGCATTGATGCATTTTTATCATTTCTTCCGATGCGGGAGCCGGAACGGAGAAACCTTCTAATGAAAGGATCTGAAACAGCTGTTTCGGCAGAAACCTCCGGAAGATCCGGCAGGACAAACGCATGAGTAAATAAATTGTGAACAAATCCCCTTTTTCTGGTATGATAAAAAGAAAAAGGGGGTTTT
>NZ_JAOQJF010000022.1:0-55254 GCF_025567195.1 Alitiscatomonas aceti
ACCTTTTGGCCATTTTATAAGAATTTTCAGGGTTTTACATACTGTTCAGTTTTCAAGGTTCTGTGCTGTTCTTGTCTTTCTCAGCGACAGCTTAGATAGTATATCATGTTGTATTCTGTTTGTCAAGAACTTTTTTTATTTTTTTGAATTTCTTTTTTGAAGAAATTCATTTACGCTCTGCTGGCCATATAAACTCTGTCCTGCTTTGCGTACCACTGTCTGACAGCTCCGGCGTTTGCTGCGCCGTCATGCTGCTTGCAGTGAGCGGAGAAAGAGGGATTTGAACCCTCGCGCCGGTTTCCCGACCTACACCCTTAGCAGGGGCGCCTCTTCGGCCTCTTGAGTATTTCTCCTTATTACCGTAGCTAATAATCACTTATTAAATTCTGGCATTCGCCAGACGCATATGTCATTATATAAGAGAAAAAACATTTTGTCAATAATTTTTTTTAGATAAATTTATTTATTTCTTCCTGTATCCTGTCATGTACAAGATGTGCGATTTCTTTTGTTTTCATTCCTATATATTGATCATACTCAATAGGCTTTAAAAAGTGGACCTGGACTGTCTCTTCTTTGATGGAACGGATATCAAAGGGCTTGAAGCTGTTGATCAATGCCACCGGCACTATGGGACAGCAGGCGTTTACAGCACTTTTAAAGGTACCTGCTTTAAATTCCAGGAGCTCATTCCCCTTTCTGGATCTGGTCCCCTCTGGAAAGATCAGATAATTTCTCCCTTTCCTGACCTCTTCTGTCATCTGATTGATCACCTCTAAAGAGCTCCTGGTATCCTGCCGGTCTATGGAAATCCCTCTGAGCATTCTCACTACCTGCTTTACGAGAATGATATCCGCTGCCTCTTTTTTTATGACCACACCAAATGGGCGTGGACATCCCTCGATCACAGCAAGAACGTCAAAGAGGCCCTGGTGATTCGGGAACATGATAAAGCCGTCCGCGGCAGGAAGGTTGTCGCGGCCATGGACCTCAATTGCCACACGGCCGCTTTTATTGACCCTCTTAACCAGTTTTCTTAAATAATCATACCGCTCCTGCTCCGTATGGGGATCCTGATCTCTTCCCAGGCGGCATACGCGGTAAAACCATGCCGGAACAAACGGCAGGCTCTTTATGACCATATAAGCGATTCTGTTCATGTCATCCTTCCTTTGCATACGCCCTTGCGGCGGTTTCATAAAGATTATTCCCCTGGGAATCGATGACCACTACCACCGGGAAATCCTTTACCTCCAGCTTTCTCACCGCCTCTGGCCCCAGATCTCCGTATGCGATCACCTCTGAGCTTAAAATACATTTCGATAAAAGAGCTCCGGCTCCTCCAATGGCAGCGAAATAAACAGCCCCGTTCCTTACGATGGCGTCAGCCACCGCCGGACTTCTTTTTCCTTTTCCGATCATGGCCCCCAGGCCCAGGTCCAGAAGTTCCGGAGCATACTTATCCATCCTGCTGGCGGTCGTAGGGCCGGCAGAGCCGATGGGACGGCCCTCCCTGGCCGGAGACGGTCCCATATAATAGATCACATTCCGGTCCAGGGAAAAGGGAAGCTCCTTTCCTGCGTCCAGAGTTTCCTTCATCCGTTTATGGGCCGCATCCCTGGCCGTATAGATCGTGCCTGTCAAATAAACGTAATCGCCGGCCCTCAGACCCTCTGCGTCCTCCCGGCTGATAGGTACATGTATATTTTTATCCATGGCTCTCTCCTTTATCCGATGATACCGGATTTTTCATGATCAGATGACCCGGTGGGCGTGGCGGTTTACATGACAGCATATATTGACCGCTACCGGCAGTCCCGCAATGTGGGTAGGATACGTTTCAATATTCACGGCAAAGGCCGTTATACGGCCTCCCAGGCCGCCAGGACCGATTCCCAGGCCATTGATCCGTTCCAGCATCTCTTTTTCCAGCTCCCGCACATAGGGGACCGGAGCTTCCTCAGAGAGGTCTCTAGTAAGCGCATGCTTTGCCATAAGGGCGCACTTTTCAAAGGTACCGCCGATGCCGACGCCCACCACCATGGGCGGACAGGCATTGGGCCCCGCATCCCGGACTGCTGTCAGAATGGCCTCCTTAACGCCTTCAATGCCATCTGCCGGCTTCAGCATGAACACACGGCTCATATTTTCGCTGCCAAAGCCCTTGGGAGCCACGGTGATCTCCACCGAGTCTCCCTCCACGATCTCATAATGAAGAATGGCCGGTGTATTGTCGCCGGTATTCACCCGCTCGATGGGGTCCTGCACCACGGATTTTCTTAAAAATCCCTCTGTATACCCCTGGCGGACGCCTTCATTGACCGCCTCCGTGAGACTGCCGCCGGTAAAGTGTACCTCCTGGCCCGCCTTTAAAAATACCACGGCCATTCCGGTATCCTGGCAGATGGGGATCATGTCCTCCCCGGCGATCCGGAGATTCTCCTCCAGCTGGTTTAAGATCTGTTTTCCCAGAGGGGATTCCTCCCTGCTTACAGCCTCATCAAAGACCTGCTTCATGTCCGGAGACAGGAAATGGTTGGCTTCAATGCACATCTCCCTTATGTTTTTTGTGATCTCGCTTACTGAAACCTCTCTCATGGCCTCTCCTTTGTTCCTTTAGAATTTCGGTCTGTATAAAACCTCATTGACTGTATAGACCGTAACGAACGCGTCCTTATCCGTCTTCGTAATGAAATTCATCAGCTTGGAATATTCATTCTTCGATACAATGGCTATGATCTCCCGGCGCACCGTATTGTCGTAAGCGCCCCTGGCCTCATAGATGGTAGCTCCGCTGTGCATCTCATGGAGAATGAAATCTGTGATCTCCTTTTCCTTTTTGGAGATGATACAGATCCTCTTTTTAATATTAAATCCAAAGATAAAGTGATCCAGGATAATACCGCTGAGATACGTACCTAAAATACTTAAGATCACCATATTCAGATCAGACGTAAGGATCGAGGAAATGGCTACCAGCATTCCAGCCATGGAAATGGCTCTTCCCAGCTCGATATGCATGTATTTATTGAGGACCTTTCCAACTATATCCAGGCCGCCCGAGGACGCATTATAGCGGAACATCACCGCCTGTCCAATGCTTACAATGAAAATATACACGATCATATCCAGAAACGGATCCTTCATAATGGACTGTACATCCGGATAGATCCGCTCCAGGACTCCCATCATCACTGGCATCATCAGAGACGTATAAACGGTCTTGATCCCGAAATCCTTTCCGATCAGTAAAAATCCAACCACCAGAAGGATGGCATTCAGGATAAAGGTGATCACTGAGAGCGGCAGAGGAATAAAATATTCCAGGATGATCGACAGACCGCTGATGCTTCCCACAGTCACATGGCTTGGAACCAGAAGGAAATAAACGGATACCGCCACGATCGCCACTCCTACCGTGATCATAAAATACTCTTTAAACGTTTCCCATGCTTTCATCACATCTTACCTCAAACAGCTCCATTATTTTTTCGGATTGATGGCCATAGGCCTTACATCCTTGGGGATCGGAGCCACATAGCCGGCTTCGCCGACCCGTTTTTTCAGTTCGTCCTTCGCCTCGCCGATCAGCCTCTGATCCTCCAGCACGTCGATGATGGCTCCAGCCATGACCTTTCCGGCAAACAGCATGCCTTTATGGGCAATAGAGGATTTTCCCTGGGACACCTGCTGCCAGGAATGGCCTGGTGTTCCAGCCGCCTCGGTCACTGCGTTGATCTGGGCCGTAGGGCATACCCAGCTTACATCGCCCACATCTGTGGAACCGGCCATAACGGTCTCTGTATCCTTTAAGGGCACGATATAATCGCAGATCACATCGTCCTTATGGGCGTTTAAGAAGGCCTCCACCTCTGCCTTTCTGGACTTCTCATACCGCTTCAGGAGATCCTGGACATCCAGCTCACCGCCGCCATATGTACCCGCAAGCTTTTTCGCAAACTCCAGCTCCGCTTCTGTATAGGGCTCCCGCTCTACTTCTTCCAGGTTTTTCTGGAGCACCTCCTCCAGGACCGTATTGTCCACCACATTGGAGCATGCCTTCACAAACTGCATTTCCATCCGGGTACCAGTCATCAGAGCCGCTCCCCTGGCAATGTCATTGACTCTCTCAAACAGTTCCTTCACCTGATCGTTTTTAGGCGCACGGATCAGGTATAAGACCTCCGCAAATGGCTGCACCACATTGGGAGAATAGCCGCCGGTGTTGGTAATGGCGTAATGGATCCTGGCTTCCTGGATGGCATGCTCTCTTAAATACTGCACGCCGGTGTTCATAAGCTCAACAGCATCCAGGGCGCTCCTTCCCAGCTCCGGACAGGCCGCCGCATGGGACGCCGTTCCGAAGAACCGGTAAAATACCTGGTAATTGGCCAGAGAGCTTCCCACAGAAACCTCATTCTGGTCGCCGGGATGCCAGCTGATGGCGAAATCCAGCTCGTCAAAGACACCGTCCCTGGCCATAAAGCCCTTGCCGGAGCCGCCTTCCTCACCGGGACAGCCGAAAAATACCACAGTCCCCTCTTTTCCATTCTTCTCCAGGTATTCCTTTACGGCAATGGCCGCAGCCACAGATCCGGCTCCCAGCAGGTTATGGCCGCAGCCGTGACCCGGCTCCCCCTCACATACAGGCACCTTTTCAATGCTCTCCGACTCCTGGGAAAGGCCGGAAAGGGCATCGAATTCACCCAGGATGCCCACCACCGGCTTTCCATGGCCAAACCGGCCGGAAAATGCTGTCTGGATCCCGGCCAGATTCCTCTCCACAGAAAAGCCCTCCTTCTCCAGGAGCTCACAGAGGATCTCTGTGGACTTAAATTCCTGGAATGCAGTTTCCGGATGATCCCAGACTGCATCGCTGGCTGCACAGATCATTTCCCGTTCCCGCTCGATCGCCTGTAAGGCCTCTTTTTTTGAAATTCCCATAAGACTACCTCCCTCAGTCTGTTTTATTCGTTCTGGTCCCCATTCTCCAGATCCGTTTTTATATCTTCACCGTCTTCCTCTCCGTCCCCATGGCTGCTTTCCCGCACCTTGGCGATGGTGGCCACACGCACGTTGGAATCCGGATCGATGCTCATTAATTTTACCCCTGACGTATTTCTTCCAATGACGGAAATATCGTCCACACTCATGCGGATTAGTATGCCCTCGTTGGTGATGAGCATGATGTCGCGCTCATCGTCCACCAGCTTCATTCCCACCAGGCACCCTGTTTTCTCCGTCACATTATAGCATAAAAGGCCACGGCCATTCCGGAGCTGGCTCTTAAATTCTGATATGCGGGTCCTCTTTCCATATCCTTTTTCGGAAGCCACCAGCATATATTCGCCCTGGCTCTCCATCTGCATACCGATGACCTGGTCGCCTGGATCCAGCTTCATGCCGATGACACCGTAGGAGACCCGTCCGGTGATCCGCACGTCGCTCTCCTTAAAGCGGATGGAAAGGCCGTATTTTGTAGCAAGGAAGATATCCTCCGTATCGTCAGTCACCTTTACCTCGATGAGCTCGTCATCCTCACGGAGGAGGATGGCCTGGAGGCCGGTCTTTCTCATATTGGTATATTCTTCCATGCGGGTCTTTTTCACCATACCGTTCTTTGTGGCCATCATCAGATATTTTTCATTGTCGATCTCCTTCATGGGGATCGTCGCCGTTACCTTTTCTCCAGGCTGAAGCTGGAGGAGGTTGACAATGGCTGTGCCCCTGGCCGTTCTTCCGGCCTCCGGGATCTCATAGGCCTTTAATCGGTAGCAGCGGCCTGTATTGGTAAAGAACATGATATAATGGTGATTGGTGGTCATCAGAAGGTCCTCGATGAAGTCCTCCTCGATGGTCTGCATTCCCTTGATCCCCTTGCCGCCCCGGTTCTGGCTCTTGAAGTTGTCCACGGACATCCTCTTGATATAGCCCAGGTTGGTCATGGCGATCACTGCGTCGTCGTCGGGGATCAGATCCTCCACGGAAACGTCGTCATCAAAGCCGATCTTTGTCCGGCGGTCATCCCCGTATTTGTCAGAGATCACCAGAAGCTCCTTCCGGATCACGCCTAAGAGCTTGTTTTCATCTGATAAGATGGCCTTCAGCTCTGCGATCCTGGCCTGAAGCTCTTTGTATTCATTCTCCAGCTTCTCCCGTTCCAGACCGGTGAGCGCCCGCAGACGCATGTCCACAATGGCCTGGGCCTGGACATCTGAAAGGCCAAAACGGGCCATTAACTGGGTCTTTGCCTCTCCCACGTTGGCTGAACCCCGGATGATGCGGATCACCTCGTCGATATGATCCAGGGCCTTTAACAGTCCCTCTAAAATGTGGGCCCGTTCCTCTGCTTTATTCAAGTCATATCTGGTCCTTCTGGTCACCACGTCCTTCTGGTGATCCAGATAATACGTAAGCATCTGGGGCAGGGTAAGGACCTTGGGCTCGTTGTTTACCAGGGCCAGCATGATCACGCCGAAGGAATCCTGGAGCTGGGTGTGCTTTAAGAGCTGGTTTAAGATCACATTTGCGTTGACGTCTCTCCTCAGCTCGATGTTGATCCTTAAGCCCTCCCGGTTGGATTCGTCGGTGATGGCCGTGATGCCGTCGATCTTCTTTGTCTTTACCAGCTCCGCCATTTTTTCGATCAGGCGGGCCTTATTGACCAGGTAGGGAAGCTCTGTGACGATGATGTGGCTCTTTCCGTTGGGCATGGTCTCGATGTCCGTCACCGCACGCACCTTGATCTTTCCGCGTCCGGTCCGGTATGCCTCCTCTATGCCCCTGGTCCCCAGGATGGTAGCCGCCGTGGGGAAATCCGGTCCCTTGATGATGGAAAGCAGCTCCTCCATGGTCGTTTCCCGGTTCTCCTCCACCTTATTGTCGATGATCTTTACCACCGCTGCGATCACTTCCCGCAGGTTATGGGGCGGGATATTGGTGGCCATGCCGACGGCAATGCCGGTTCCGCCGTTGACCAGAAGATTTGGAAATCTGGACGGCAGGACCACCGGCTCTTTTTCTGTTTCATCAAAGTTGGGAACAAAGTCCACAGTGTCCTTATAAATATCCGCCAGCATTTCCGTTGAGATCTTGCTTAATCTGGCTTCGGTGTACCGCATGGCCGCCGCCTCGTCGCCGTCCACAGATCCAAAGTTTCCGTGGCCATCCACCAGCATATACCGCATAGACCAGTGCTGGGCCATATTTACCAAGGCTCCGTAAATGGAGGTGTCGCCGTGGGGATGGTATTTACCCATGGTATCACCGACGATACGGGCGCTCTTTCTATGGGGCTTATCCGGTCCATTATTTAACTCCACCATGGAGTACAGCACTCTTCTCTGCACCGGCTTTAATCCGTCCCGCACGTCCGGAAGCGCTCGGGCGGCAATGACGCTCATCGCATAGTCGATATACGACTTTTCCATTGTCTTTTTCAGATCAATGTCATGCACTTTATCAAAAATATTCGGTTCCATTTATTTTTCCACCCTTCTTGGCCCCAAGGGCCTCTCCATATCCCGGGATTAAATATCCAGGGTTCCGTATTTGGCGTTTAATTCAATGAATTCTCTTCTGGGTTCCACCTGATCGCCCATTAAGGTGGTAAAGGTCAGATCGATCTCTGATGTCATTTCTTCATTCATGGTCACTCGAAGAAGGATCCGGCGCTCGGGATCCATGGTCGTCTCCCAGAGCTGCTCCGCGTCCATCTCTCCCAGACCCTTATAGCGCTGGATCTTATTATTCTGGTCGCGGCCCACTTCCTTCAGGATCTCATTGAGCTCTTCATCGCTGTATGCGTACCAGATGCGCTTATTCTTTTCCAGCTTATAAAGAGGCGGCTGGGCCAGATAAACGTATCCCTGTTTGATAAGCTCCGGCATAAACCGGTATATAAACGTCAGGAGCAGGGTGCTGATATGGGCGCCGTCCACGTCCGCATCGGTCATAATGATGATCTTATGGTATCTCAGCTTGGAAATATCAAATTCCTCGTGGATCCCGGTTCCAAAGGCCGTGATCATGGAACGGATCTCTGCATTTCCGTAGATCCGGTCCAGTCTTGCCTTCTCCACGTTTAAGATCTTTCCGCGCAGCGGCAGGATCGCCTGGGTGGCCTTATTTCTCGCATCCTTGGCCGAACCGCCGGCGGAATTTCCCTCTACGATGTAGATCTCGCACTCCTCCGGATTTTTGCTGGAGCAGTCCGCCAGCTTTCCAGGGAGAGAAAGGCCGTCCAGGGCCGTCTTCCTTCTTGTCAGATCCCTGGCCTTCCTGGCAGCCGCCCGGGCTCTCTGGGCCAGGACGGATTTTTCAATGATGGCCTTGGCCACCGACGGATTCTGTTCCAGATAATAGGTAAGCTGCTCGCTGACCACGCCGTCCACGGCTCCTCTGGCCTCGCTGTTGCCCAGCTTCTGCTTGGTCTGTCCCTCAAACTGGGGATCCTCCACCTTGATGCTGATGATAGCCGTCAGTCCCTCCCGGATATCCTCACCGGAAAGGGCCGGTTCATTTTCCTTTAAAAGCTTATTCTTTCTCCCGTAGTCGTTGAACGTCTTCGTGAGGGCGTTTTTAAAGCCGGTCAGATGGGTCCCGCCCTCAGGCGTGTTGATGTTATTGACGAAGCTGTATATATTTTCTGTATAGGAGTCATTGTGCTGCATGGCAACCTCCACCAGCACGCCGTCCCTCTGGCCCTCGCAGTAAAACACCTGCTCATACAGGGGCACATTGCTGCGGTTTAAATACTCCACAAACTCACGAATCCCGCCTTCATAGTGGAAGGTCTTTTCCTTTTTCTCCTCCCGTCCGTCCCTCAGAGTGATCTTCAGCCCCTTGGTCAGAAAGGCCGTCTCCCTTAAACGGATCTTTAAGGTATCAAAATCGTAAACGGTCTCTTCAAAAATTTCTTTATCCGGCAGGAAGGTGACCCGGGTGCCGTGCTCCTCCGCCCCACAGCTTCCCACGATCTTTAAGGGATACATGGTCTTTCCCCGTTCATACCGCTGTTTATATACATGGCCGCCTGTGCGTACCTCCACCTCCAGCCACTCGGACAAGGCATTTACCACCGATGCACCCACGCCATGGAGCCCGCCGGAAACCTTATAGCCCCCGCCGCCGAACTTTCCTCCGGCATGAAGGATGGTAAATACCACCTCCACCGCCGGGATCCCGGCCTTTTTCTGGATGTCCACCGGGATCCCGCGGCCGTCGTCCACCACCGTAATGGAATTATCCGGGTTGATCTGGACGTCGATGGAATCACAGTATCCCGCCAGGGCCTCATCCACGGAATTGTCTACGATCTCATATACAAGATGATGAAGTCCCCTGGAGGAAGTGCTCCCAATATACATTCCAGGTCTTTTTCTTACTGCTTCAAGGCCTTCCAGGATCTGAATCTGGTCGGCTCCATATTCTGTGCTCATGATGTTCCTCCTTTAAATTCTGTTACAACTGCACACACAGCTCTTCACTCTCAACGGTTCCTTCAACGATCTTAAAAATCTTGTCCATCTGAAATCTGCTGTTCACAAATTCATCCAGTCCTGTGCAGGTGATCAGCGTCTGGATATGGCTGATCTCTGACAGCAGGTGCTCCTGGCGTTTTCCGTCCAGCTCAGACAGCACGTCGTCCAGAAGCAGAACCGGATAATCCTTCACGGTCCTTTTCACCAGCTCGATCTCCGAAAGCTTTAAGGACAGGGCCGCCGTCCTCTGCTGGCCCTGGGAACCAAATTTCCGGATATCTGCGCCATTGACAATAAAATTCAGGTCATCCCTGTGGGGGCCTGTCAGTGTGAGTCTCTGCCTCAGCTCCTGGTTCCGGTTCCGGGAAAGCTCTGCTTCAAAGGTTTCCGGCGTCACATTGGGTTCATACCGGATCTCAAGCTCCTCCCTTTCACCGGAAAGATGAAAATGGATCTCACGGATCAGCTCGTTTAATTCCTCCACAAAACGGGTCCGGAGCCGGATCAGCTCGCTTCCGAACCGCACCAGCTGCGAATCCCAGATATTTAAGGTCTCCTTTAAGGACGGATCCGAATCCATCTCCTTTAAAAGCTTATTTCTCTGGACCACCACCCGGTTATACTGGACCAGATCGTATACATACACCTTGTTCAGCTGGCAGAGCTCCAGGTCCAGGAACCTTCTCCGCTCAGCCGGTCCGTTTTTTATGATGTTTAAGTCCTCGGGGGAGAAAAAGATCACATTGACGATCCCAAACAGCTCGCTGGCCTTTTTTATTGGGACGCCGTTGACGGCCACGCCCTTGGTCCGGTTCTTTTTCAGATGCATATCGATCCGGTATGGGATCCCGTCCCGCCGGACGGTCATCTTAATATGGGATTCCTCCTCCCCGAACCGGACGATCTCCTTATCCTTGCTCCCTTTATGGGACTTGGTGGTGCTGCATACATAAACGGCTTCCAGGATATTGGTCTTTCCCTGGGCATTGTCGCCGTAAAGCACATTGGTCCCGCTGTGGAAGTCCATATGTAACTGCTTATAATTCCTGTAATTCAGAAGCTCGATCGACTCAATGAACATGAAACCGTACCCTTATTTTTCTATCTGAAATTCCTTTCCGCCAAAGGATACCACATCGCCCGGATAAAGCTTCTTTCCCCTCTGGAGCTCCGCCGCTCCGTTGACAGAAACCTTTCCATCCTGGATCACGATCTTGGCCTCCACACCGGAATCCACCAGGCCGGCCAGCTTAAGAGCCTGGCCCAGCTTTATAAAATCATCCTTTAAATGAATCTTTTCCATTTTTTTCCTTTCTATTCCATACCAGGAGTATATACCATTACCAGGTATATGTTTATACCGCCGCTGCGTTGAAGTTCACCGGCAGGATCAGGTAAATATATGTTTCCTCCTCATCCTTAATAAAGCAGGGGGACTTGGGGTTCATCATATAAAGCGTCACATTTTCGTCGTCGATGATCCGCAGGGCGTCAATGAGGAATTTGGGATTGAAGCCGATCATCAGATCCTGGCCGGTCTTGTGGATCAGGATCTCTGCATTCATAGTTCCAAAGCTGGAATTCAGCTTCAGGGCCATTTTTGATTCCTCGATGTTTAAAATGATCGGTTTTTTATCATTTTCCCGGATCAGGATGCTGGCTCTTTCGATGCAGTCTAAGAATTCCTTTTTATTTACAGAGATCTTGGTGGCGTAATCGCTGGACAGCATCTGGTCCACCTTAAAATATTCTCCCTCGATCAGGCGGGAAACCACGATCGTATCGTCAAATTCAAATAAAATATGGTTGGCGCCGAAGTAGATCTGCACCTCTTTTTCATTGTCTCCAGTCAGGATCTTGCTGATCTCGTTTAAGGTTTTTCCCGGAACGATGACCTTTGTATTTTCATAGGTATCTTTTAAAAGGATCTTCCGGATCGCCATCCGGTGGCCGTCTAAGGATACCACTCTTAAGGAATCGCCGTTTACTTCAAACAGCTCTCCGGTCATCATTTTATTGCTGTCGTTGACAGAAATGGAAAAAATCGTCTGTCGGATCAGCTCCTTTAATGTAAACTGGGACAGACAGATATATTTATTCTTTTCAATATAGGGGAGATAAGAGAATTCGTCCCCGTCTTTTCCCTGGATCCGGAATACAGAGTTGTCACAGGTGATGGTGGTGTTGTATTTTTCATCGGATTCGATGGTCACCATGGAATCTCCATCGGATAATTTTCTGGTGATCTCAGAAAAAAGCTTTGCATCTAAGGCGATTTTTCCTTTTTCAAGAATATTTCCTTCAACTTTTGTTTCGATCCCCAGCTCCATATCGTTACCGGTCAGCTTGATGACATCGGTGGATGCGTCGATCAGGATACATTCCAGAATAGGCATGGTTGTTTTTGAGGGAACGGCTTTTAAAACAATATTAATGCCGTTTAGTAAAGCGGCTTTTTGAAATGTCAGTTTCATAGATGTTGATAACTTCCTTTCTGGCTGGCGACAGGTTTAATAGAGAAATATATAAAAGATTTTCGTCGCAATCGTCGTAGGGGCTGTGAATTTGTGAATAAGCGTAAAATTGCTGAAATATAAAGGATTTTCCACGTTGAACAAGCTGTGGGTAACCTTAAGATTCAGGATGAATAACTTAAGAAGTATCCACAAGGGGAAAATCTGAAAAAAATTTCAGCTGCTTATCCACAAATTTTTCACGGGTATTCCACAAGGCTGTCCACAGATCAGTGAGGATTGATCTTTTTCTTTAAGATATCCACAGTGTTCTGAAGATTTTCATCGGTCTTTAAACGGTCGGCGATCTTCTTCGTTCCGTGGATGATCGTGGTGTGGTCGCGGCCTCCCAGGGCTTTGCCGATATTCTGGAGGGACTCGGTCGTCATATCACCGCAGAGATACATCACGATCTGCCGGGGGAATACCAGCTCCTTGCTGCGCTTCTGGCCGATGATATCCAGGGTATTGATCCCAAAATGCTCCGCTACCACATTAAGGATCAGCTGGGGAGTCACTTCCTTCACGGCATTGGGGGAGATCAGGTCCTTTAAGGCCTCCTCCGCCAGCTCGATATTGATCTCGCGGTTGTTCAGCTTGCTTAAGGCTACAATTTTTGTAAGGGCTCCCTCCAGCTCACGGATATTGGATTTAATGTTGGAGGCGATGTATTTGATCACTTCATTATCAATATTATAGCCCTCCAGCTCCTCCTTTTTCCGAAGGATCGCCATCCGTGTCTCATAGTCTGGCTGCTGGATATCCACAGTCAGACCCCACTCGAACCGGGAGCGGAGACGGTCCTCCAGGGTTTCGATCTCTCTGGGCGGGCGGTCTGAGGAGATGATGATCTGTTTTTTGGCCTCATAAAGGGCGTTGAAGGTGTGGAAAAATTCCTCCTGGGTACTTTCTTTTCCAATGATGAACTGGATATCGTCAATGAGGAGGACGTCGTTGGTCCGGTATTTTTCACGGAATTCCGTGGTGGAAACGTTGTTCTTATTACGAATGGCGTCGATCAGCTCATTGGTGAATTTCTCAGAGGTCACATAGAGGATCTTGGCGCTGGGATTATTTTTTAGGATAAAATGGGCCACTGAATGCATCAGATGGGTCTTTCCCAGTCCCACGCCTCCATAAATAAAAAGCGGATTGTAGATCTCTCCTGGGGATTCGGCCACAGCCAGGGATGCGGCGTGGGCCAGGTTGTTATTTTTTCCCACCACAAAGGTGTCAAAGGTATAGCGGGGATTCAGATTGGCGTTCTGGATCGCCAGCTGGCTAACGGCAGCCGTGTGGTTCTGGATCAGCTTTTTTTCCGGTTCCTCCTCTTTGATGCTGTCTTTGGGGATAAATGTGATCTCACAGGAGATCCCGGTCAGCTCTTCAATGGTAACTTTCAACAAAAACTCGTATTTTTTTTTCACATACTCCAGAAACAGGGCGTCGGGCACCAGGATGGTGAGGATATGTTTATCCACAGAATATGGCTTCAAAGGCAGCAGCCACGTCTTGTAGGACACATCGGTGACATCGTGCTCCTCCTTGATATTTAAAAGGATCGCGTCCCATTTCTCTAAAATTTTCTCCAGCATATCTGTACTCCTAAATATGTGTATAAACCTGTGCATAACTGTGGATAAGTTTTGGACCCGTCCACAAAAGCACATAAACCCAATCTAATATCATTTTACAATAATCCGATGGAATTTTCAATGAAAAGATTCAATCCACAAATTATCCGCAGGTTATCCAGAAAGTTATCCACAGTTTGTCCACAAATTGGGGATAATTATTTTTCATAGGAATGGGGAAAACTTTATTGACATTTTCCCATGGTTTTGTATAATGCGTGTGTGACTATATTGCATTGTATCTTTTATAAGAAAAGAACAGTAGCAGGAGGAAGATCATGAAAATTGAAAAGAAAGTCTTAGACATGTCCCTTGCCGGGATCTTCACGGCCGTCATCATTGCCATGTCAGTAGTACCGTTCCTGGGCTACATCCCCCTTGGCTTTATGAATGCCACCATCATCCATGTCCCGGTCATCATCGGCGCGCTCCTTCTTGGCCCTAAATACGGCGCGTATCTGGGCCTTGTATTCGGGATCACCAGTCTGGTCCGGGCGACGCTTACGCCTACGGTGACATCCTTTGTATTCAGCCCCTTTGTGACCATTGGCGGATACAGCGGGAATATGTGGAGCGTGGTGATCTCCATCGTCCCCAGAGTCCTGATCGGAGTGGCGGCGTACTACGTGTATGAGCTGGTCTTAAAGCTCGCCCGTGGAAAAAAGGGCGGCCAGACCGTGGCCCTTGGCCTGGCTGGTATCGCAGGTTCCATGACCAATACGATCCTGGTAATGAACGGCATCTACTTTTTCTTTGGAAACAGCTATGCCGCAGCCTCAAATAAAGTGGTGGCCCGCCTTTATGATATGATCCTGGGAGTGATCGTGGGCTTCGGGATCCCGGAGGCCATTGTGGCGGCGATCCTGACCACAGCCATTGTAAAGGCGCTTTTAAAGGTAAAAAACCATTAGTTAAAAAAAACGTTTCTTATTATATAATAGGAAGATACTAAATATAGTGACAAATAAGAAAATAAATACATTTTCTTGCGGAGCGGGAATTTCCCGCTCCTTTTTTGGCTTTTTCCCGAAATTTAGTCTTGACGAAGCCGCATAACTTCTATATAATTGAAACGATGTTTCATCATGTCTAAGTTTATACAGTACATGAAAAAAGGTACTTGGAATTTATAGTAAGAGGAGGTGCCGGGATTATGAAGATGACATTTCAGCCGAAAAATACTCAGAGAAAAAGAGTTCATGGTTTCAGAGCGAGAATGAGCAGCGCAGGCGGAAGAAAAGTTTTAGCTGCCAGAAGAGCAAAAGGTAGAGCCAGATTATCAGCTTAATGAATCCAAGAGAGTATCCGGAAGTTTAGGAAAACTTTTGGGTACTCTTATTTTTTGAGGTTTCTATGAGGAGATTTCATTCGTTAAAGAAAAACAGCGAGTTCCAGGCGGTCTACCGCCAGGGAAAGTCCTATGCAAATAAGTACCTGGTCATGTATGTGCTGGATACGGACCGAAAGGGAGCCAGGATCGGGATCTCTGTCAGTAAGAAGGTCGGCAACAGCGTCGTAAGACACCGGTTTGCCAGGCTTGTGCGGGAGAGCTTCCGTTTAAACGAAGACATGCTGGAGGATGGAAAAGACATCGTTGTGGTTGCGCGGGCCGCGGCCAGAGACAAAAAATTCGACAAAATTGAAAGTGCGTTTCTGCACTTATGCGGACTTCATAACATTTTAAAAGAATCGAAGTGAGAGGTTTGGTAAAAAAAGTATTAATGGGCATGGTGAGGTTTTACAGAAAGTTTATTTCGCCGTGTATTGGCCCTCACTGTATCTACACGCCTACGTGCTCCCAATACGCCTTGGAAGCACTGGAAAAGTATGGCGCTGTAAAGGGTACGTATCTTGCTTGCAGGCGGATCCTTCGCTGTCATCCGTTTGCAAAAGGCGGTTATGATCCAGTTCCGTAGGAAACCCAGGAGGTTACAGCTATGATATTGACAAAAGCAGGGTCTATTTTAGGACCGATTGCTACCGTCCTTGGATATATCATGGATATCCTGTTCCGGTTTACGGATATCTTTGGTATTTTCAACGTGGGCTTATGTATCATCTTGTTTACCATCGTAATGAAGACTCTGATGATCCCTCTTACGATCAAGCAGCAGAAGACTACGAAGCTCATGTCTGTGATGAACCCTGAAATTCAGGCGATCCAGAAAAAGTATAAGGGAAAAACAGATAACGAGTCCTTACAGCGCCAGAACGTGGAGGTTCAGGCGGTTTATGAAAAGTACGGCACCAGCATGACAGGCGGCTGTCTGCCCCTGCTGATCCAGATGCCGATCCTGTTTGCCTTATACCGTGTGATCTATAATATTCCGGCTTACGTTCCGTCTGTCCGGGTATATTTTGACAATGTGGTCATCCCGTTAATGGGACAGGCCGGTTACGCAGAAAAGATGCAGGGCATTACCAATATTGCCACAGCAGCAGCGGTGAAATCCATTGAGACCTTTGATTTTGCCAACGCCGACAAGATGGTGGACCTGCTTTATAAATTCACGACTGCTCAGTGGCAGGAGTTAGAGGGACTGTTCCCGGCTATTTCCAGTGTGATCGCGGAAAATGCCAGCGTGATCGAGCGGATGAACACCTTCTGCGGCTTAAATATGGCCGAAGCTCCCGGTTGGGCTCCGTCTCTGGCATGGAGCATTCCGATCCTGGCAGCCCTTACCCAGTGGCTCAGTACAAAGCTGATGCAGGGCCAGCAGCCTAAGCCGGATCCGGATAACCCGACAGCCCAGTCCATGCAGATGATGATGGTCACCATGCCTCTGTTCTCTGCCTTTATCTGTATCACCATGCCGGCCGGTCTTGGTATTTACTGGATCGCCACCAGCGTTGTGCAGATCATCCAGCAGCTTCTTGTAAATTCTTATATGGATAAGATCGATATCGACGAGATGGTGAAGAAGAATCTGGAAAAGGTGAATAAGAAACGTGCCAAGCAGGGACTTCCTCCGGCAAAGATCACCCAGAATGCTACCGCTTCCTTAAAATCCATTAAGGAAGAGGAGGAAAGGGAAAAGGCTGCGGAGGAGATCCGCCGGGAAAAGACTGCAAAGCAGATCGAGGAATCCAAGCGTTTTTACAATGAGACTGCGAAGCCGGGCAGCCTTGCAGCCAAGGCGGCCATGGTCCAGAAGTATAACGAAGCACATGAAAAGCGTGGAAAGAACAAATAGGGGGATTCTGTTATGGAAATGATTACAGTAACGGCAAAGACTGTGGAAGATGCCATCACCCAGGCATCGGTGCAGCTGGGCGTCAGCAGCGACAGACTTCAGTATGAGGTGGTTGAAAAGGGAAGCGCAGGTGTGCTGGGCGGACTTTTCGGCTCCCGGCCGGCGATCATCCGTGCGAAAAAAAAAGAAACCGTCGATGATAAAGCAGTCGAGTTCTTAAATTCCGTTTTTGACGCCATGGGCATTTCCGTTGATGTGGAGACGAAGCTCAATGAGGAGGAAAAGGAGCTGGAGGTAAATCTTACCGGCGGCGAAATGGGGATCCTCATTGGAAAGCGGGGACAGACCCTGGATTCCTTACAGTACCTGGTAAGTCTTGTGGTCAATAAAAAGACTGACGAGTATTTACGGGTAAAGCTGGATACGGAAAATTACCGTGCCAGAAGGAAGGAGACCCTGGAGACCCTGGCGAAGAATATTGCCTATAAGGTAAAGAGAACGAAGCGTTCTGTCGCTCTGGAGCCCATGAATCCTTATGAGAGACGGATCATCCATTCCGCCTTACAGAACGATAAATATGTGTTTACAAGAAGCGAGGGCGAGGAGCCGTTCCGCCATGTGGTGATCTCATTAAAAAGGGAAGAGCGCAGGGAAAGACGGCCCAGACCGGACCGCAGCAGAAATCCGGAAGAGTAAAAGCATATAAGAAAATCAGAAGGGGTTGCCTGGGGCAGCCCCTTTGTGCTATTATAAAGGACGATAATTGAGGAAAAATGCCCTGGAACAGGAGAAGAGTATGATTCATACGGATACCATTGCGGCCATTGCCACAGCCATGGGAAATTCCGGCATCGGCATTGTGCGGATCAGCGGCCAGGAGGCCGTGGCGGTTGCCGACCGGATCTTTAAGGAAAAAGGAAAACAGGAGACGCTGGAGGGATCTCCCAGCCATACGATCCATTACGGATATATTTATGACGGGGACCAGGTGGTGGACGAGGTCCTGGTGATGCTGATGCGGGGGCCAAGGAGCTTTACAGCAGAGGATACGGTGGAGATCGACTGCCATGGAGGCATGCTTGTGACACGGCGGATCCTGGAAACTGTATTAAAGGCAGGCGCCAGGCTGGCAGAACCCGGTGAATTTACAAAACGGGCGTTTTTAAATGGAAGGATCGACCTGTCCCAGGCGGAAGCCGTCATCGACGTGATCAACGCGAAAAATGAGTATGCGCTGAAATCCTCGGTGGGCCAGCTCCGGGGGAGCGTTTCAAAAAAGATCAGGGAATTACGGGAAAAGATCCTGTATGAGATCGCCTTTATTGAATCAGCCCTGGATGATCCGGAGCATATTTCTCTGGATGGCTATGGGGAAAGACTGCTCATCGGAGTCCAGAAAATGGAGCAGGAGCTGTCCAGGCTGATCCGGTCATCAGCCAATGGACGCGTGGTATCGGAAGGGATCCGGACCGTGATCCTGGGAAAGCCCAACGCTGGAAAATCTTCTCTGATGAACGTTTTAGTAGGAGAGGACCGGGCCATTGTGACGGATATAGCCGGGACAACCCGGGATATCCTGGAGGAGCATATTTATCTCCAGGGGATCAGCCTCAACGTGGTGGACACGGCCGGGATCCGCTCCACCAGCGACGTGGTGGAAAAAATTGGCGTGGAGCGGGCCATGGAGGCAGCTAGGGACGCGGACCTTATTATTTATGTGGTGGACGGATCCAGGGAACTGGATGAAAACGACCTTCAGATCATGGAGCTGATCCGGGAGCGGAAGGCTGTGGTCCTTTTAAATAAGAGCGATCTGGAGCCGGTGGTATCCCTGGAGGAGATCGCGGAAAAATCGGGCCACCGGGTGATCTCCATTTCAGCCAAGGAGGAGACGGGGATCGACCAGTTGGAGGAGGAGATCAAGTCCCTGTTTTACGAGGGGGAGATCGACTTCAACGATCAGATCCTGATCACCAATGTGCGCCACGCGGAGGCCCTGCGGGAAGCCTATGACAGCATCCGTATGGTGGAAAACAGCATCGAAAGCGGAATGCCCGAGGACTTCTTTTCCATCGATCTGATGAATGCCTACGAAAAGCTGGGGCTCATTGTGGGAGAAGCGGTGGAGGACGATCTGGTCAACGAGATCTTCAGTAAGTTCTGTATGGGAAAATAGAGAGTTAGAAAAGAGGAAGTATATGCCTTTTTTAGAGGAAAGCTACGACATTGCCGTCGTAGGAGCCGGACATGCCGGATGTGAGGCGGCGCTGGCGGCAGCCAGACTGGGATTTGAGACCATTATGTTCACGGTCAGCGTGGACAGTATCGCTCTCATGCCCTGCAACCCCAACATCGGCGGCAGCTCCAAGGGCCATCTGGTGAGGGAGCTGGACGCTCTGGGCGGCGAGATGGGCAAAAATATCGATAAGACATTTATCCAGTCAAAAATGTTAAATGAATCCAAGGGGCCGGCGGTCCATTCTCTGCGGGCCCAGGCCGATAAACAGGATTATACCAGTGAGATGCGGCGTGTTCTGGAGAATACGGACCATCTGACCATCCGGCAGGCGGAAATATCGGAAATTTTAACTGAACCGGCAGAAGAGGGCGGAGAGAAAAAGCGGATCACAGGGGTGAAGGCCCTGTCGGGCGCTGTGTACCACTGCCGGGCTGTGGTGCTGGCCACCGGTGTGTATCTGGGAGCCAGATGTGTGTACGGGGACGTGAGCAATCCTACCGGGCCCAACGGCCTTCAGGCGGCCAACCATCTGACGGATTCTCTGAAGGAGCATGGGATCGAGATGTACCGGTTTAAGACGGGGACTCCGGCCCGGGCTGACCGCCGTTCCATCGACTTTTCAAAGATGGAGGAGCAGTTTGGAGATAAACGGGTCGTTCCGTTTTCCTTCTCCACGGATCCGGAGACGGTGCAGAGAGAGCAGGTCTCCTGCTGGCTTACTTATACGAATGAAAAGACCCATGAGATCATACGGGAAAATCTGGACCGTTCCCCACTGTTTTCCGGGGCCATCGAGGGGACTGGCCCCAGGTACTGTCCGTCCATTGAGGATAAGGTGGTAAAATTCCCCGATAAGGAGCGCCATCAGGTCTTTGTGGAGCCGGAGGGACTGTACACCAATGAAATGTATCTGGGCGGCATGTCCAGCTCCCTGCCCGAGGACGTCCAGTACGCCATGTACCGGACGGTGCCGGGGCTGGAGAACGTGAAGATCGTAAGGAACGCCTATGCCATTGAATACGACTGTATCAATCCCAGACAGTTAGACGCATCCCTGGAATTTAAGGCCATCAGCGGCCTGTTTTCCGGCGGCCAGTTCAACGGCAGCTCCGGCTATGAGGAGGCGGCTGTCCAGGGCTTTATGGCCGGTGTCAACGCCGCCAGGAAGCTGCAGGGAAAGGAGCCTGTGATCTTAGACCGCTCCCAGGCGTATATCGGCGTGCTGATCGACGATCTGGTGACTAAAGAAAACCATGAGCCGTACCGGATGATGACCTCCAGGGCCGAATACCGGCTGCTCCTGCGTCAGGACAACGCGGACCTGCGGCTGAGGAAGATCGGTCATGAGATCGGACTTGTGAGCGAGGAGCAGTATCAGTACGTTCTCTGGAAGGAAGAGGCTATACAGAAGGAAATGGAGCGTCTGGAAAAGAGGACTGTGGGAGCCGGAGAGCAGGTACAGGACTTTTTAGCACGGCATAACAGCACATTGCTAAAATCCGGTACGACCCTTGCAGAGCTGATCCGGCGGCCGGAGCTGGGATATGAGGCATTAAAGGAGCTGGATCCGGAGAGGCCCAGCCTCCCATGGGATGTCTGTGAACAGGTTGACATAAATCTTAAATATGCGGGATACATCCGGCGTCAGATGCAGCAGGTGACACAGTTTAAGAAGCTGGAGAGCCGTAAGCTGCCGGTGGATTTTGATTACTCCACTGTGAAAAGCCTCCGGAATGAGGCGGTACAGAAGCTGAACCTTTATCAGCCTTTGAACATCGGTCAGGCGTCCCGGATCTCTGGCGTGTCTCCGGCAGATATTTCGGTCCTCATGGTGTATTTAGAGCAGGCAGGAAGGAGATAGGATGGAAGAGTTTATAAGACTTCTGGATGCTGGCTGTGAAGAGCTGGGAATCGTTCTCACAGAAAAGCAGAAGGAGCAGTTTTTTAAATATTTTCAGCTTTTAACGGAGTGGAATCAGGTGATGAATCTGACGGCCATTACAGAAATGCCGGAGGTGGTCACAAAGCATTTTTTGGATAGTCTCCTGGTGGTAAAGGTGTTCGATGGGATCCGTACAGAGGCGTATTCCTGTATCGACGTGGGGACCGGAGCCGGATTTCCCGGAATCCCCTTAAAGATCGCATTTCCACAGCTTCAGATCATGCTTCTGGATTCTCTGAACAAACGGGTGGGCTTTTTAAACACCGTGATCCAGGAGCTGGGATTGACGGGGATCACGGCGGTCCATGGAAGGGCAGAGGACTTTGGACGGAACAAAGAGTATAGGGAACAGTTTGATCTTTGTGTATCCAGAGCAGTTGCGAATCTCTCCACCTTGTCGGAATATTGTCTTCCCTTTGTGAAGGCAGGAGGAGAATTCCTTCCTTATAAATCCGGAAAGGTGGAAGAGGAGGCCAGAGAGGCTGAGAGCGCTGTAAAGAAGCTGGGAGGCTCTATGAGAGAGACGAAGACCCTTGTACTTCCCGGGACAGACGTGGACCGGACCTTTGTTCCCATTGATAAAATAAATGTGACTCCGAAAAAATATCCCCGCAAAGCGGGGATGCCTGGAAAGGAGCCGCTGAAATAAAAAAGCCGCCAGAGACGGATCTGGAACATGAGATGTTCCGATCCTTTCTGGCGGTTTTTCTGTGTGTCAGAATACGTTTGCGGCCTGCGGCAGCGGCTTTCGGAAATCAGTCATGTTCCCAGAAATTGGCCGCAGTTTCCGGGAATTATTTTTTAGAAGACCGTTTATACGTTTATAAGCGGGCGGTCCTAATGAAAGAACATATTGACGAGTTTATAAACCTCCTGGGGCTTTTCCAGGTGGGGCAGATGTTTGGTCCCAGGAACTTTGGATGCTTCGATGGCCGGATTGCAAAGTGTATATTCCTGGATGATCTGATCGATGTCAGGCTCCTCTCCGCCGCCAAGAATGTAAATACTGTTGTCGATCTTCTCCAGGGCCGGACTGATCCGGCATTTGGTATAATTGCAGATCACGCTGGAATAAACGGACTTGGGTGAGTCTCCCAGGTGGGCGGATTCCATATATTTATCCACATAAAATGGCGTCACATCAAAGGAATTATAGAAATAGCTGGAGGAAAATGCCTCTTCCATGTGCTTTCTGGCCGACGCAATGTGGTACAGAAGAGTACCCGCAATGGGAAGATCAATGAGGAATTTATAAAGCTTTGCCGATCTTCCCGGGATCTGCGAGCAGGAGGTAAAGCTTTCCGGATTAATGAACATCAGTTGCTCAAATAAGTCCGGATTATAGCTGCAGGCCATGGTCACCAGGGAGGAGGAACTTCCGGTGGCAATCACATTGGTACGGCGTCCGATCTCAGATTTAATAAAGTCATTTAAAAGCTGTACATAGAGGAAGTTCGTATAGGTCAGATTGGGCTTTTCTGATCTTCCGCAGCCCAGAAGGTCGATGGTGTAGATCGTATAATTGTCCTTTAAGAATGGGATCAGGTTGTCCCACTCACAGCCGCTGGATGCATGGGTCAGATCATGGATCAGAAGAAGGGGTTTTCCGGTACCAGTTTTTGCATAATAAATATCACCGAGACGCCATTTATAGATGGAAGGCTCCGGGTGGCTCAGCAGCTTCTTGGATGTGGCAGATACCTTAATGTATTTGTTGATCAGAGCAGTACCGGCAGCAGTTCCTGCAGCCAGAAGGACCGCTGTGATGATCTTATTTTTAGATTTCATAATATGAACCTCCTGAAAAGAGAGTCTGTAGATCCTTTTCCCCTATTATAATATAGGCGGCATGGCATGACAATAGGATTGTGAAAAAACATGGCTATGGAAAATACTGGATTGTGTTTCATGTTTCACGTGGAACATTGGGTCATGTTTTTACATTTGTGTTTCACGTGAAACATTGGATGGGTCTCGGATGGGGGGAGAGACGGATATAAAAAATAGTATTAGAATTTGTGCCGTCAAAAAGTATTGATCTGTGAAATTTCTTGCAAATACTGAATTTTTAGGAGTGTCAGGTGCTGAAAATTGCTATTATTTTTGATCCTTTGGTCTCAAAATGGTGCCCGGATCTCCCATAGAGATATAAAACGATACGGGCAGATATAAGAAGAGCCATACTATTTGAGGGCGAAAGCACTCGTCGATCTCGTTCGGTTGTTACATAGAGAGCAGGAATAAAATCAAAAATCATATATGTGATATAATGTGTGTGTTGAGCAAGATTGAGAATCTAAAAGCGTGTAAAGGAGAATGTCATGGAGTTTAGAAAAGTATTCGATACAATTCCAGAACAATTTGATAAGTATAGGCCCCGATATAGTGAGAAGTTGTTTGCGGAACTGGTTTCCTATGCCGATATCAAACCAGGCAAAAAAGTATTGGAACTTGGTCCAGGAACAGGTCAGGCTACAGAACCAATTTTAAATACTGGATGCGATTATTACGCGATTGAACTTGGCGGGAA
The DNA here is from genome assembly GCF_025567195.1 of Alitiscatomonas aceti. Taxonomy (NCBI): domain Bacteria; kingdom Bacillati; phylum Bacillota; class Clostridia; order Lachnospirales; family Lachnospiraceae; genus Alitiscatomonas; species Alitiscatomonas aceti. The sequence goes on from NZ_JAOQJF010000022.1 coordinate 23,535, forward strand.
TTTGGCTGATATGATGAAAAGAAAATACGGAAAGTTTGCAAACTTTGATATTGTTAACGCTGACTTTATCATACACGATTTTGGAGATCAGAGATTTGATATGATTTATTCTGCAGCAACCATACAATGGATTCCAGAGGATATAGCCTTTCAGAAAACGTTCGATTTGTTAAATCCTGGAGGGGTACTTGCAATGCTTTTGACGAAAGCGGACTATAAAACGCCGAACGAAGAGCTTTACAATAAAATCCAGCAAGTTTATTCAGCTTATTTTAAGCCTGATATAGAATATAAACAGGGTTCGTTTGTTTATTCAAACGCTGTAAATTACGGATATGTAGATTTTGAAAAACGTGAATATCATGGTAAGCGAGAATTTACAACAGATGAATACATTGCCTTTTGCGGAACGCATTGCGACCATATTGTACTTTCTGAACCGTATAAGAGTAAGTTTTATGATGGTCTTAAATGTGCAGTAAACGAAGCTGGAGGAAAGGTTATATTTTTTGACACGTATGTGATGTATTTGGCGAAAAAGCCGATTTAATGATATTAAGAAGTATAAAAAACGGCTTAAATTTGCTTAAGGGCTTGTGATCAATTCCAATAAGCAATGATTTTTCCTTCTGCAAAAGACAAGAATGGCAGTTTTTGCGGAAAGGGATAACCTAGACAGACAGCAGCTTGCTTTGAAATATTCGCAGTTAAATGGTATTTTTGAGGGAAAAGACGGAAGAGAATATAACAGCGAAATATATAACAGGTAGTGTTTCACGTGGAACATCGGATAATAGATATATAGAAGAAGTGAGAATGGAAAGCAGGGCGTTTCACGTGAAACATTCTTGCGGTCAAACAATGAAAGCGGAAAATGAGGTTATCAGGAGATACGATTATTGGAAGATTAGAGGGATGTGAAAATATGGAACTGTGTATATGAATCAAGGTTTGAATTATGTGAAACAGAGGGAAACTTTAAGAAAAAAATTTTGGGAGGTTGTCACAAAGAAGATAGTCCCCCGAAATATACAAATATTGGAGTCCAGACGCAGGGGAGGGGAATTGTGTAAAGTCAAAAAGAGAAGCTTGGGCGAGGAAAACAGAGATCAGAAACTTAAATTGAGGTAAAAATTTAGATAGAAGAATAAGAAAGAATTTCATGGAAACAATTTTTATATTGGGGCTAGTGGGATTTTATTCTTTCTGACGTCGGCTTATTCCGCATAATGTGCTCACGAAATTTTCAAAAGTTTTCACAAATACGTTCTATGTTCACTATAAAAACGCTATTTTTCAGTGAGAAGAGGATTTTTTGTATACATGATTTTGGATAAGCATAAGATTAAGGAGCATTTTTGAGGTTGCCCTGTACAGATTTCCGATCTTTTCTCCGGAAATCAGCTTTTTATGCCATAGGAAAGTGCGTCCTATGACATAAAGAACGCTCCGTGGGGATCGCCATGCGGCGGAAGGGAATTATGCCGCAGAAGCGGCTCGCCGCAGGCGGAGAAGCCCGCAATCAGGCTTCTTTCTTGTGCAGCCTGGAAGACAGGAGAAAACACAAGAAAAAACGTCATTGTAGAAAATGTAGGATGTTCCACGTGAAACATACACATTTTTCTCTTATGAAACCATAGGAAAATGAAATGAAATGTGTTATACTTAAGTCCATGTAACAGTTCAATGGATGAAATGAGTGTGAACTGGATAAAAAGCAGAATGCGTTTTTGGTCTGTGGAAAGGATACTTGAGATATATGGGACGTATTATAGCGATCACAAATCAGAAGGGCGGAGTTGGAAAAACGACTACGGCGATCAATCTTTCGGCCTGCCTTGCAGAAGCGGGGCAGAGGGTGCTGACTGTGGATTTCGATCCTCAGGGCAATGCCACCAGTGGGTTGGGACTGGAAAAAGGAAATATTGATAATACGGTGTATGAACTGCTTATGGGAGAGTGCCAGGTGGGGGACTGTATCATGCCCAGCGTGCAGGAGCGCCTGGATGTGATGCCATCTGATGTGGATCTTTCGGGAGCAGAGATCGAGCTTCTGGATATGAAGGATAAGGAGAATATCCTGAAGGAAAATCTGAATCTGGTAAAAGATAACTATGATTTTATCATCATTGATTGTCCACCTTCTTTAAGCCTGCTGACGATCAATGCTCTGACGGCTGCCAATACGGCGCTGATCCCGATCCAGTGTGAATACTACGCCCTGGAGGGCCTGAACCAGGTTTTAAAGACTGTGAATCTGGTACAGAAAAAACTGAATCCGGAGCTGGAAGTGGAAGGCGTGGTCTTCACCATGTATGATTCCAGAACCAATCTTTCACTGGAAGTAGTGGAAAATGTAAAAGAACATCTGAATGAGAATATTTATAAAACGATCATTCCAAGAAACGTCCGTCTGGCGGAGGCCCCCAGTTATGGCATGCCCATCAATATGTATGACAGCCGGTCCACTGGTGCAGAAAATTACAGGCTTCTGGCCGCGGAAGTCATAAGCAGAGGAGAAGAGGTATAATGGCGAAAAGGGGATTGGGAAAAGGCCTGGGAGCCCTGTTTGGTGAAGAAGTCACGTTAGAAGAAAATGCAGCTGTAAAGGAAGAAAAGCCTTCGGCTGTGGAGAAAAAAGAAAAGGGAAAAACATCCTCTGGCACCGGAAACGGGAAAAAAGCAGAAAAGATCATTGTTGAAAAGATCGTAGAAAAGCCAGTGGAGCAGAAATTAAAGGTATCATTGATCGAACCCAATGGGACACAGCCCCGTAAAAATTTTGATGAGGCTGCGCTCCAGGAGCTGGCAGATTCCATTAAGACGTATGGAGTGCTTCAGCCGCTGATCGTCCAGAAAAAGGACAGTCATTATGAGATCATAGCCGGGGAGCGCCGGTGGAGAGCGGCCAAGCTGGCCGGACTTACCGAGGTCCCTGTGATGATCCGTGAATATGATAAGCAGAAGACCATGGAGATCGCACTGATCGAAAATGTACAGCGCGCTGATCTGAACCCTATTGAGGAAGCGCAGGCGTATCAGCGGCTGATCCAGGAATTCCATCTGACTCAGGAGGAGATCGCGGCCCGCGTTTCAAAAAACAGAGCCACGGTTACCAACAGTATGCGTCTTCTGAAGCTGGATGACAGGGTACAGCAGCTTCTGATCGATGAAAAGATCTCCAGCGGCCACGCCCGTGCCCTTCTGGGACTGGAAAATGGGGAACGCCAGTTCCAGACTGCCCAGAAAATCGTAGAGGAAAGATTAAGCGTCCGCGACGTGGAGAAACTGGTGAAACTCTTAAACCGCCCGGAGAAGCCAAAGAAAGAAGCGGAAACGGGGCCGGACATCAATCTGATCTACCGGCAGATCGAGGACAAGCTGAAGTCCATTATGGGCACTAAGGTTCTTATCAACAGGAAGGATAAAAATAAGGGCAGGATCGAGATCGAGTATTACTCCCAGGAGGAACTGGAACGGTTGATCGAGATGATGGAGTCCATAGCCAGGCAATAAAAATTAAATTCTGTAAATAAGGAAGGACAGAAGACAGAAAATATATGGAAAATAGTCTATTGTATCATCTTCCCATCGATCCAATGCTTCTGATCGTGGGATTTTCCGTACTATCGGTGGTTTTACTGATCGCCGTGATCGTCTGTATTGTTAAAATGAATAAGCTGTACCGGCGTTATGATCTTTTCATGCGTGGAAAGGATGCAGAAACGCTGGAGGATACGCTGGAGGATATCCTGGAGGAATTAAAGGAAAGCCAGTCCAGGGACCGGGCCAGCAAGGACGCTATGAAACGGCTGTCCAAGCAGGTAAAGGATTCATTCCAGAAATTTGGATTTGTCAAATATAATGCTTTTAAGGGAATGGGCGGGAATCTCAGCTTTGTCATCGCCATGCTGGACGGAAATAACACCGGCTTTGTCCTGGATGTGGTACACAGCCGGGAGGGCTGCTATATCTATCTGAAAGAGGTGGAGGAAGGGGCCACAGAGGTACTTCTGGGAAGTGAAGAGCAGGAGGCCCTGGAGCAGGCTCTGGGTTACGTGAAACGTCCGTCTATCTCAGATGGGGACGGAAAAAGAGGACGGAGAGAAAAGACAGAAGACGTGTATTCCGGCTCTGGAGAACAGTCCATTGAGATTTCCGGAAGTGAGAGAAATAAGAGCGAGCGGATGAAGAAACTGAGGAGACAGCAGCGGGAGGCCATCGGGGCGGATATGGACGAGATCATGGACATGGAAGACATGGATGGCGTGGAGCCCGAAAGGAATGAAGGGGAATATTAATCTATATGCATAAATTCTTGCGTGCGGCTGGCTTCAGCATGTACCAGAAGAAAAAGGATATTGAAAAGCTTCTGGATCTGCTGGAGACGCAGCCATCAGTGACAAAATGTGTTCAGATCGATGAGGAGACCAACGTTTGCGAGATGCGGACGGAGATCGCCCCCGGCATCGGGCTTTCCATTGTAGGTGAGCTGAACGAGGAAGGAGACTTTGAAAGGGAGTTTTACTTTCCCTATGTGGAATGTGCCCAGGAAAGTTCCACAGCAGAATGTTCGGTCCAGAGACATGTGGAAAAGGAAACGTATGCCGGTATGGTGGACGAATCCTGTGTGGGGATCTCACTGATCTTCTACGTACAGAACTTCCTGGATTACAGGGAGAAGGTACTGAAAAAGGGAGAGGCCTTTAAGATCCGCTCCATCAGCCTGGCTGGATTTTCCACTGGCGGGAAGATCCTTCTTCCCATCAAAAAGACCCAGAAGCAGATCCAGATGGCAAAGGTGGCGGCTAAAAACAGGAATAATCTGATTGAGGCGGCGAAAAATGGCGACGAGGACGCCATGGAAACGCTGACCATTGAGGATATCGACCTGTATTCTAAGATCTCCCGCCGTGCCATGAAGGAGGACCTGTATTCCATCATTGATTCCTGCTTTATGCCATGCGGGATCGAATGCGATCAGTACTCTGTCATTGGAGAAATTAAAGAAATTCAGAAAATTAAGAATAAATATACAAATGAAGAAATATACTGGCTGAATCTGGAGTGCAGCGACCTGAATTTCATTATCTGCATCAATGGCAAGGATCTTCTGGGAGAGCCGGCCGTGGGACGGAGGTTCAAGGGACAGATCTGGATGCAGGGGATTCTTAATTTCCAGGAACTTGGGCGTACAGGGAACTAGATAGAGGTTATGCCCAGAGTTGGGAAGGATTGGAGTTTAGGAGGAGCTGGAAGGTTTGGATCTTTTGGCTTTGAGTTGTTTGAGTTTTGATTTCGATTTTTGGATGATTTTTGCTGGCGTTTTGCTTGACATTCCTTGATGGGTTTGATAAAATAATATGAGGAGTGTTGAGTTGAATGGATGATTTGGACAAGAAAACTCATTGCTCATCTGAATATTGTCTCCGTAGCTCAGTAGGATAGAGCGTTCGCCTCCTAAGGTTGCGTTACAACGGCCACCTCAAAAAAACTAAATAAGGGATTGCAGTTCGACTTTGGTCGGGCTATAATCATATATCAGACACGTCCATATAGCTCAGCTGGATAGAGCACACGCCTCCTAAGCGTGGGGTCGGAGGTTCAAATCCTCTTATGGACGCCAGTGAACAACGCCGAAAGCCTTTGTTTTCAAGGGTTTTCGGCTTTTCTTATATAAAAAGCTACGAAAAAGCTCTTTCACTGTATGAGATAAAATTCTACTCCAAAATTTGATTTTTGACAACCCCTCCAGAATCGAACGGTTGTTATAAGACAAAATCGCCAGCTAATTTTTAGCAGAAAACGGGCTGTTCTTGCTAATGAAAATGCCCTTCCTGCTAATCAGCCCCAAAATCGTGCCAAAAATCCAGCTAATCAAAAAAGGCGGATGTTTTGAATACCATGCAGTTATAGCAGATAAAATTAAATATCGTTATGTACATAGAGCGTCTATTTGCCCCGCATTGGGGATGGATAGGCGCTCTTTTTTTATGCCCAAACCCATGGGCAAATACAAGAGATTGGAGGTGTTTTATTTGAGCAAGCCTGTTTATACCGCAGACAAGCCGAGCGACTGTCATTACTGCTACTTCTGGACGAATGGCAGAAAGGGCTGCCGTCTGGGTAGAAATAATTGCTACTACTTAATCTCTTTGCCGCCGAAACCCAAGTCGGAATGTGATGGCTGTCCCTATGGGCGAGATCACCCGTGCATTGGTTGGTGTACGAAGAAGGTTATGCGTGAAGTGGGGCTTCGTTGATATGGATGTGTATGAACAGGAATACCGCTTCTGCTATTTTGCCCGATGTCCTTACGAACAGACGGATATGACTTTCCGCAGCATTCCGCTGACAACAGAAAGTTTTCCGCAGAAAGAAGGTGGTGAAGCCGTGTGAGTTTTGATTATTTTTACGGTCAGCAATCCGATCTATTCACATTCTATCGAGTTCCGAAGGTGTTGTTCACGAACGAGAGGTTCTGGAATATTTCTGCCGATGCCAAGATGCTGTATGGCATTTTGCTTGACCGCATGAGCCTGTCTGCCAAGAATGGTTGGATAGATAAAAACGGTCGAGTGTATATCATTTTTACAATCGACGAAGCGAAGATGGCTCTGAACTGTGCTGAACAAAAGGCTGTCAAGCTGCTCAGTGAACTTGAGAAGAAAGCAGGATTGATTGAACGCAAGCGCCAAGGTCTGGGAAAGCCCAACCTGATCTATGTGAAGAACTTTATCTCTGTTGTGGATTCACAACTCTTGAATTGTGAAAATCACAATTCTGGAACAATGGAAATCACAACTCAAGAACTTCCAAAATCACAATGTAATAATACTGATAAAAATAATACTGAATTTAATGATACTGATTCTATCTTTCCTTCCGGAAATGGTGGAATGATGGACGAGAATGACCGGTATCAAGAATACTTTGATTATTTCTCGGATCAGCTCAGTATGGATTTGTTGAAGAAGGATTACCCTTACGATTCCGAAATGTTGGATAACATTCTGGAGTTGATCGTTGAAACAGTTTGCACGAAGCGACCGTTGATTCGCATTGGTGCAGAGGAGCGTCCGGCAGAAATTGTCCGCAGTCGGTTTATGAAACTGAATGCCGAACACATTCGATATGTTATGGACTGCTTCAAGGAGAACACCACAAAGATTAGAAATATCCGTCAGTATATGCTGACTACGATATACAATGCGCCGACGACAATAGACACCTACTACGATGCTCTTGTTCGGCACGATATGTCACACGGATATTTGGAAGGAGGATTTAAAAAATTGAAAATGAAGCGAGAGGAAGGAGAGTGACGAAAAATGTCGAAAAAAGCAACCATCATTGCGGTGGTCAATCAGAAAGGAGGAACCGGCAAGACCACCACTACCGAGAATCTGGGCGTTGGCTTGGCGCTTGAAGGAAAAAAGGTACTTCTGGTAGACACCGATCCCCAGGCTTCCCTAACGGTCAGTTTGGGCAACCCATATCCGGATGACCTGTCTCCGACACTTTCCGATTTGATGGGAAAGATTATGATGGAGAAACCCATTGCTCCCGGTGAAGGGATTATTCATCATCCAGAGGGTGTGGATTTGGTGCCAGCGAACATTGAACTGTCAGGTATGGAAGTAGCACTGGTCAATGCAATGAGCCGAGAAACTATTCTTCGTCAGTACCTGGATACGGTCAAACAGAATTATGATTTCATTCTTCTGGACTGTATGCCTTCTTTGGGTATGCTGACCGTCAATGCGTTGGCAGCTGCCGACAATGTGCTGATACCGGTTCAGGCGGCGTATCTTCCTGCAAAGGGTTTGGAACAGCTGCTTGGAACCATCAACAAGGTCAAGAGACAAATCAACCCGAAACTGAGGATTGAAGGGATTCTTCTGACGATGGTGGACAGCAGAACCAACTATTCCAAAGACATCAGTAATCTGATTCGGGAGAGCTACGGCGGAAAGCTGAAAGTCTACAAGACAGATATTCCCCGTTCTGTCCGTGCAGAGGAAATCAGCGCTGAAGGACACAGTATCTTTCAGCATGATCCGAAAGGAAAAGTGGCGGATGCCTACCGAGTTTTAACGAAGGAGGTGTTAAACAATGCAGAAAAAAGGCGCAAACATCAGCTTGAAGGGGTACGATGATATTTTCTCCACCGATCAATCCAGAGCTGAAGCCCAGCAGGAGCGTGTGCAGGAAATTCCGCTTTCTGAGTTACACCCCTTTGAGGGACACCCTTTCCGTGTGGTTGATGATGAGGAAATGATGAAAACTGCGGAGAGCGTCCGAGATTTCGGAGTTCTCACCCCTGCGATTGTCCGTCCTGACCCCGACGGTGGTTATGAAATCGTTTCTGGTCACAGGCGGCACCGGGCATCGGAGCTTGCGGGTAAGGAAACCATGCCTGCGATTGTTCGTGACCTGGACGATGATGCAGCCATTATTTTGATGGTCGATGCGAATTTGCAGAGGGAGAGTATCCTGCCGAGTGAAAGAGCATTTGCTTATAAGATGAAGCTGGATGCGATTAAACATCAAGGTCAACGCACCGATTTAACTTCATCCCAAGTTGGGATGAAGTTGCAGGCAATGGATATAGTTGGTCAGGAGGCAGGAGAAAGCAGAAATCAGGTACACCGTTATATCCGTCTGACCGAACTGATTCCGGAACTGCTGGATATGGTAGATACGGGTCAGATCAAATTCAATCCTGCGGTGGAGCTTTCCTATCTGGCAAGTGAAGAACAGAAGGATTTTCTTTCTGCAATGGATTATGCTCAAGCAGCTCCTTCCCTTTCGCAAGCACAGCGAATTAAAAAGCTCGCACAGGAGGGCGAGTGTACGCTGGATGCGATGTGCGAGATTATGAACGAAATCAAAAAGGGAGAGCTGGATAGAGTAACCTTCAAAACGGATTCGTTGCGAAAATACTTCCCGAAGTCCTATACCAACAAGCAGATGGAGGATAAAATCATTCAGCTTTTGGAGCAATGGCAGAAAAAAAGAGAAAAATCTATGGAAAGGTAAGGTGAACCATTGTTGTTTAACGAAAGAGAAATGAGCCTTGCGCTCGCAAAATTATTTGAGTTGTTTTCCCCGTCCGATTACGAAGCTTTTGACGAGGAAGAAATCGGCTATGCCGGTGGGCTGTGCCTGCCGGAAGTCTGTATGGCATTGAAAGATGCGGTACAGACCGTTTATCAGTATTCCGTAACCGGCAGATACGAAAAGAGCTTTGACTACCGTGGCGTGGAATTGTTCAATCAGCGTGGCTGTCTGATTCTTTCTGATGTAGAGCAGATGGTCTTTGATGAAGCAAAAACGACCTATGCAACGGAACTTTGGCTTCTGGAGGATATGAGCTTTGCTATCGTTCACTGTGTCAAGATGAAGATTGGTTCTGAGGATACAGGATATGTGACAGAGTATCGGGCATTCAAAAAGCCCTTGGAAATTTCGGAGGATCTGTTCTTCTCCCCTGAATCACTGATTGAGGAACTGGAATCCATGTGCGTACCCCAGTGGGAGCATGAAGCGACTATTTATGAACTGTAACAGGTTCATGGATGGTTGCTTTTCTTATTTCCAAAGAAACGGAGGTATCGAAACTTGAAAGAATACGATGTGAAGATTACCGAAACCTTGGAGAAAACGGTTACGGTACAAGCAGAATCTCACGATGCGGCAGAGGAACAGGTTAGAGCCGCTTATTACAATTCGGAGTACATTCTGGACTCCGAAAACTTTACCGGTGTTGAGTTCGGCACGACCGAGGAACGGGAGGTTCAGAAAGAACAGGCAGATACCATGAATGTGTTGCTGGTAAAGCCGTTCATGTATCCGCAGGCTGTGCAGATCGGCTGTGAGCTGGAGGATTTGCAGAAAGCCGTAGGTGGCGATATTGAGGCAACTTATCCGTTCAATGAGCCGGTTGCACTGGTGATGCACGACGAAGGTAAACTCGTAGGCAAAGACCTGAACCGTGCGCTGCGTGATGATGACGGCGATATTTATGACATTATCGCCGGTGATTTTCTGGTTGTGGGATTGGGCGAGGATGATTTTTGTTCTCTGTCCCCGGAACTGATGAAGCAGTTTGAGGAACACTTTCACCAGCCTGAGACTTTTGTACGCATGGGGCGCAGCATTATGGCACTTCCCCTGCCGGATGACATGGTGAGGAAAGAAGATACACCTGTCAAAGCTGATTCGGTTCCCCACAAAAACAACCCTGACCGAGATGTTCTGTAAGGAGGTTCTTATGCAAAGAAATTCGACGATTGGAGAGCTGATGGAGCGAAAGCGGATTCAAGATGGTGCCAAGGAGTACCAGGGACACACCTATATGGACTTGGCACGATTTGATGAAGCCACCAGGCACATGATTATTTTCGATGTGCTGACCGATGAATCGCCTGTCGGTTGGAAAGGCGAAAGAAATCGCCTGTATTTGAGCGATGTGGGTTATCAGAAGGCTCTGGATAACCAGAAAGCTGGCAATATCAAGATTATTAGCCATGCCGCAGTTGCCAAGGGCAATCTGTATTACGACCACAGAGATATGGCACGATAATCTGTTCACTCTACTGCTTGCAGGAGGTGATGAATCATGCAGGAAGAAGTTGAAAACAGAACAGTAAACCTGGCGATCAGCACAACCAAGCTGACGGGGCGCACTATCATTGCCGGTATCCGCAAGTATTTGCAGCACCGGGAAAAAGTGAAGATGAAAAAGGCACGAGATCCTGCCGTTCATGGAAAGCAATCCGTGAAACAGCTTTTGGGACAGAATCAGGGTGCTACGAATGTTGAGATCGACAAAGAGAGTGTCCGTGATTTTGAAAAGCTCGCCAAGAAGTACGGCGTGGACTTTGCCGTAAGAAAAGATAAGTCCGTTGATCCTCCCCGGTTTCTTGTCTTTGTTCGTTCCAAAGATGCAGATGCTTTGGATGCGATCTGCAAGGAACATCAGGCAAGGGCATTAACCAAGAATGAAAAACCGAGCGTTCTGGCGCAGCTGAAGAAGTTCAAGGAAGTTGTCGCAGCGATTCCGAAGAAGGTTCGAGAGAAGAAACAGGAGCGTGATCTGTAATGGATAAGAGAAAAATTAAAAAGCTCCTGATTCTGAATTTACCGTATTTTCTGGTAGGGTTGTTCGCTACGAATTTAGGAGAAGCATGGAGATTGGCTGAGGGTGCAGATTCATCTGCGAAAATCCTCAGCTTTTTTCATGCCCTTCCGATAGCCCTGAACAATCCGCTGCCCAGCTTTCACCCGTTGGATTTGCTGATTGGTATTCTCTGCGGCGCAGGACTTCGGCTGGCTGTCTATCTAAAAGGCAAAAACGCAAAGAAGTACCGACACAATGTTGAGTACGGGTCTGCTCGTTGGGGAACGGCAAAAGATATTGAGCCGTTTATTGCACCAAAATTCGAGGACAATGTGATCTTGACGAAAACGGAGCGGCTGATGATGAGCAATCGCCCGAAGAATCCTGCCAATGCCCGAAATAAGAATGTTCTGATTATCGGCGGTTCGGGTTCTGGTAAAACTCGCTTTTGGTTGAAGCCAAACCTTCTCCAGATGCACAGTTCCTATGTGGTCACTGACCCCAAGGGCTATACTTGGAGAGGATAGAGAAAGGGTGTGTCACACGAGATAAAAGTACATAACGAAGGGAGGTTAAAACCGTGGCAAAGAAAGAAGAAATCAAAATCACAGCGTTGTATGAGCGACTGTCCAGAGATGATGAACAGGTCGGAGAATCCAACAGTATCCAGAATCAAGATGTAATATGTAGAGGGTGGTTTCTACCGCCTAATACTATTACATGACTGGCGGCTCATTTGTGGTGAATTGGTCTGGCAGTTGTGGGAAAGGAAAAAAATCCGCATAACTGCTGACATTTTAGCACGAAGGGAGCATGAAAATGAAGTCTATTTTTGAAGAAATGGGCGGCACATATACGAAGGTTGGCGATTACTATATCCCCGACCTTGCGCTGCCGGAGACCGAGGAATATCAGATCGGTAAGTATGGCCGTATGCGCCGCCGCTACTTGAAAGAGCATCGTCCCGTCCTTTATGCACACTACCTAACAAGCTGCACCCTGCATGAACATCTTGCAGAGATAGACAAATCCTGCAATCAGCGTATGGAGATCATGTGCGAAGCTATGGCACGACTGGAAGGTGTGACCGAGGCACTTAAAGCTACCGATCAAATGGAATGGGTACGGCGCATGAACAACATTCATAACCGTGCAGAGGAAATTGTTCTGACGGAGCTTGTATATTGCTAAACACATGTTAGCCCCGCATCAGCATGAATGAACGCTGGTGTGGGGCTAATTCTGTATCACTTAGCTCTTTATATTCCAGTAGCCTTTTCGGTCAGACCCGATGCGCTCGATGATTCCTTTTTCCTTCAGCTCCTTCAGACGCTGAGAAACTGTTTTTCTGCTGATAGATAGCTTATCTGCTATGGTGGTAGATGTGTATGCAGGATCTTCGGAAATCAGGGCCAGAATTTGCATGGATTTTTCATCCAAGGTTTCTGTTACCTTTTCTGTTACCTTTTCTGTTACCTTTTCTGTCACCTTGTAGGTGGCAGATCGAATAACCCGATCCTCTGACGCTGTAAACTGAATCATAATATCGCCGGGATGCACGGTGTACGCAGGAAGCGGGCTTCCATCTTCCTTGCAAGCCTGACAGATTTTCTCAATACCACGTCCCCAGCTCTCGATGAAGCCGGCCAAATAATACACATTCGCAATCGCCGTGTTGTAAGGGCGGGATGCGTGTTTGGACATCAGGCTGTCTGCCGTCCAGTTGTCTGGAAGCCTACCACAGTTAGCGATATACAGCTTATCCTCATACACGCTGATCTGAATCGGAACGCCGCTTTCATATTGCTTGTGGCATAGAGCGTTAAGAAGGGCTTCACGCAGGGCAGCGTCGGGAACAAAATAACGCTCAATGCGCTGCATCCCTTCGTAAGTGATTTTCGCTTTCATATATTTCAGATGGATGACTTCAATGATCTTGTCAATCTGTTCCAACAAGGAGCCGTGAATTTCATCCTGATAACGGAGATCGGCATCATTCTCGAAAAAGCCGATTTTTGTGTATGCGCCCAGCTGCCAGCGGTCAGGGTCTTTGCAGAACAGCAGCATCGCTGCGTTGGTATAATACCCGGCATTGGTCAGACGCAGCTTTTCCATTAAATCCGCTTTGTCCTCGTCTAAAACGCTTTGGTCGATCCGGCCCTTCTTGGCGGCAAGGGTCTTGAATCTCTTGACCAACTCATCATCAATATCATCCAACGTAAATCCCGGCAAGGGCATATTATCCCACGAAGCACCACGTTTGCGTAGAATGAAGCTCTCCAGTTCTGGGCCAGAAAGGGTCTGCATGGTGCTGCCGCTTCTATAATAATAGACACCTTTGCAGTTTATGGCAACGGGATATGGTGGAACAACGATTTCCAGATATTCTTTCCCGTCACGCTCCAGCTGATTGACATCCACCACGATGCTCATGGCATTTCGGATTTTGTTTGGAACATCCTCCAGCAGCTTGCGGATATTGGGCAGGCCGATAACTTTTCCATCATCGTCACAGCCAATATAAATCTTGCCGCCCTGTGCATTGGCGAAGCCGCAAATCCATTCCAGATAGTCATCCTTCCACTTAGCTTTCCATTCTATGTTCTGATTTTCAGGCATTATTATCACCATCCTCTGATTTATTCTTTCCCCGGCTCTTATAAACATTATACTGATTTTTACACCTTGCACTGCAAAAAGCGGAGTTAGCCCGGTTACTCAGGAACACTTTCTGACACTGCTTGCACATCCGCAACGGCTTTGTGCTGTCCACCAGCATGAAGCTGAACATCATCTGAATCCCCAACAGCAGGGAATGGAAATCCCAATAGATCGTTGGCCTATCCAACAGCTCTATATGATAGGTGGGTGCAATGCCGCCAAATGCAGCCATAGACTTACGCAGCATATTCCGGCTTTCTTCCTCCATGGAATCATAGTCATTATAATAGAAGAAAGAGGTCAGCATATTAAATGCCCAATCCTTGAGTTGCTGTGCCACCCAATCGTAAGGCTCTGCATACGCCCGCTGGAAGCTCATGGTCTTTGCCATCGGCTCGTCCATAAAGGTCATGGTCAGTGCAATCATTGCCCGGTCGCTGGACACATTCCAACTGGATTCCACACCGTTCTTGACCACATCCAGCTTATCAAAGGGGTAAAACAGGGACAGATACTTCTCCGTCTCCATCGTTTCTTCCTTGATAAAATGGTTCTTTGGCAGATATACCGCCTCATAATCCATAAAGGACGGCGTGGTGGGCAGGGCCGTCATCAGGCCCAGCAGCCCATAGTGGGTAATAAATTCCAAGATTGCCTTTTCTACCTCTGGCTCAGAGCTTTTCTTGCCGTTCATCATCAGCATCCCCACATTCAGAGCATCCAGCACAATGTCCGGGGCTTCCTTGAGTGGGTTATAGACATCCGGCCTGGCATCCTTTGCCGGGGTGATGTATTTCTTCCCGTCCTTGCCTGTTTTGATTTCATAGCGTTCATACCGCACCCAATGGGAACGGGATTGCTCAAAAAATGTATTCATAACGCAAATCCTTCCTTTCGGTCATCTGCTTATCAAATTCAATCAGATCATTCGCTGTCCTTGCTGCTGCCAAGGGCAGCTTTCTTTTTCCTCGGCTTTGATTTGTTCTCCCGGAGGATAACGGCGTCCTTGCCATAGGCTTTCAGCAAAAGCCCATATTCCTCTAAGAACTGCCGTTCCCGCAGCGTTAGGCTTCCACAGTCGTTCTGTTTTTCCAAAAGGTAATCATAAACCGCTCTTTGCAGCTTCTTGTGGATATTCTTTCGGAGCTTTCTAATGTTTCGGTCTGTCTGTCCCCGTATCATACCCACCTGTATGGTGCTGTACTGCCGGATGGACAGGTAATACAGCACTTCCTTCTGATCAATGGTAAGGCTGCGTATCAGCTCAGAAATAAATGAGCTTGCAACCAACTCATGCAGTTCATAGGGGCAAGAAAAAATGATATCCAGAAAATTGCCGCTGGCAAGCTGGCGGTATCGTGGCAGATTCAAATACAGCGGAATCATCTTCGGATTGGGAACTGCCATGTATTCTAACGGAACATCTCCCCGGAGATTTTCATGGTCACGCTCCCGTCGTTCCCGATTCCGATCCAACCTGTCCCATTCGCTGACAACGTATCGAAAGTCGTCCTCTGTTCTTGCAGCATCCTCCAGCCGTGCCAACGCCTCTGCCCGTATCTGGCGCTTTAAGCGTTTTTCGCTGACAGGAGCAGCTTCTTCCTCTTCGTCCTCCAGTTCTACGGTGTAGTCCCTTGGGTTTTCGTCCTGCTCCAGCTCTCTTTCCAGCTCTAAGGCTCGTTCTTCGGAGAGGATTTCCTCTAACTGCTCGTTTTGTATCGTCAGATCGGAGGCTTCATCCCATTCGGTTAGGTCATCACCGTCATCCGGGAACAGGAGAAATGTTCTATTTTCATCTGTCATGACCTCACCTCCGAAAATTTTTTGAATTTCTTTCAAAAACAGTTCCGATTTACACCCCGGATTTCTCCTATTAGTGAGAGGGTAATCTGATAAGCGGTTATTTAGGTTACTTTTTCAACCCGTATCAAGAGAAAGGAGGACGCAAGTTGCGGTAGCTTTATGAAACATGACACAAGATGCCACCGACTTACATCAGTCGGAACCACCATTAGTATATCAAACGAACATGAATTTTTCAAGGAGGAACGCTATGGATAAAAACAAACAGGCACAGTATATGATAAGACGTATTGGCGGCACCACCTACAAGGTGAGAGTCGCTTTCAGTGAAAGTGGGAAAGAGACAATGGAGGATAAAATTTTACGAATGATACGCAACGAAGTAGTTACAAACGACGGAACTTGTGATATAATTGGTGTACCACAAATGAGCCGTCAGTCTGAAAGGAGCGCATCATGAGCATCATTCAGACTGAGGACAAGATCACCGCCTTATACGAACGACTTTCCCGTGACGATGACCAGATTGGGGATAGCAACTCCATTGTGAATCAAAAGAAATACTTGGAGGGCTATTGCGCACAGCAGGGGTACACAAACTTTGCCCATTACACGGACGACGGATTCTCAGGCGGCACATTTGAAAGACCGGCATGGAAAAAGCTGGTGGCAGACATTGAAGCTGGCAAGGTGGCTCGTGTGATCGTAAAGGATATGTCCCGAATCGGACGTGACTACTTGCAGACCGGCTTTTACACGGAGGTTATGTTCCGTCAGCATGGCATTCATTTTATTGCCATCGCCAACAGCGTGGACAGCAACGACCAGAACAGCAATGAATTTGCTCCGTTCCTCAACATCATGAACGAGTGGTACTTGCGTGATCTGAGCCGCAAGCAGAAAACCGCTATCCGTGTGAAGGGGGAATCAGGCAAGCCTACCACCAACAGTGCCATCTACGGCTATAAGAAAGACCCGAACGACAAGCACCATTGGTTGATTGACGAGGAGGCCGCCGCCGTTGTGCGGCGCATCTTCCGTCTGACCATCGAGGGAAAAGGCCCCTATGACATTGCCAGAATCCTTTTTGAAGATAAGGTAGAAGCTCCGGCGGTCTATTTTGCAAGGAAAGGCATTGGCGTTTGGAAAAGTAAGACCGAGTTCGCATATCCTTATAACTGGAGCGGCTATATTGTGGGGCAGATATTGTCTAAGCCTGAGTATATGGGGCATACGGTCAATTTCCGTTCCCACAAGCTGTCATATAAGGACAAGACCTCTATTCCTAATCCCAAGGAGGACTGGCTGATCTTCGAGAACACCCATGAGGCCATTATCGAGCCGGAAACATGGGAGCTTGCTCAGCAACTGCGGAAAACGCCACGGCGTATTGATACCATAGGCGAAGCCAATCCCCTGACCGGGCTTTTATACTGTGCGGACTGCGGCGCAAAGATGTATAATCATCGTTCCAGAGGCGGTACAGAAGGCACTCCGTATCCGTCGGATTTCTTTGACTGCTCCTCTTATACACTGGCACATCAGAAGCATGGAAAGGACTGCTGCGGGCACTATATTACCACTAAGTCGCTGCGTATCCTTATTTTAGAGACAATCCGCACTGTCAGCCAGCTTGCCATAGCAGATCGGGAAAAATTCACCGAGAAGATACGAGCCGCTTCACAGGTCAGGCAGGTGGAGGCGGCCAAAGATGCCAAACGAAAGCTGAACAAAGACCGTAAGCGCCACAGTGAGCTGGATACGATCATTAAAAAGCTCTATGAATCCTTTGCCGTAGGCCGAATTTCTGAGGAACGCTTTGACAGCCTGCTTGCTGAGTACGAAGTCGAACAGAAAAACCTTTCCGCACAGATTGCAGAAACGGAGGAAAGCCTGACGAGCTATGAGGAAGATACTGCCCGTGTAGAGCAGTTCCTTGCTTTGGCAGAAAAGTACACCGATTTCTCCGAGCTGACTACACCGATGATCAATGAATTTATTGATAAAATCATCGTTCATGCCCCGGAGCGCATCGACGGGGACAGAACGCAGGAGGTAGAAATCTTCCTGAAATTCATCGGAAAGTTTGAACTTCCTGCCCCGGAGCTGACAGCAGAGGAAATCAAGCGGCAGGAGCAGCTACGCCAGCATCGCATCAAAAGCCGGGAGCGCTATCAGTTGATTAAGGCCGGGAAGCACACCGTTGGGCAGCCTTTTCAGCTAACCTGTAAGTGCTGCGGTCAGGGATTTGAATCCAAAAGCTCGGCTGCTATGTTCTGCGGACCGAATTGCCGGGCGAAGTTCTACCGGCAGGAAGCGGCAGAAAACAGGCGGCGTGACTGCACTTGTGAAAACTGCGGTAAGACCTTTTCCACCACAAGAAGCAATGTCAAGTATTGCAGTGATGAGTGCCGATATGAGGGGCATATCAAAGGCCAGCGGGTTCGCAATGCAGCGAACAGGAAGGAAAAACTGGCAGCGGAGACAGTTACCTCTCCGGCTTAATATTTCCAATAAAACAATAAATTTTGAGGAAGCGGTTTGCCTTATATCAGGGCAAGCCGCTTTTTCTACGCAAAGGAGGACACATGAATTTATTCGAAACCGTAAAAAACAACGTCAGCCTGCGGGAAGCGGCACAGGCGTATGGCCTTGAGGTCAACCGGCACGGCAAGGCGCTCTGCCCCTTTCACAATGACAGACACCCCAGCTTGTATGTGGCAAACGACCATTATTATTGCTTTACCTGCGGAGAGCATGGAGATGTCATTGACTTCACTGCAAGGTTGTTTGATCTCAAGCCCTACGACGCAGCCATGAAGCTGGTGATAGACTTTCATCTTGACCCGGACAAGCCGCCCAGCGCAGCGGCACTCAATGCAAAGCGTATCCGAACAGAAGCACAGAAGCTCAAAGAAAACGAGCGTCTGTGCTTTTCTGTTTTATCGGACTATTACCGTTGCTTGGAGGAATGGAAAGCATACTATGCGCCGCAAACGCCGGATGAGCCAGTCCATGATTTATTCGTGGAAGCCTGCCACAAGCTCAGTCAGATTGAATATGAACTGAACATTCTCACCTTTGGTGACAGCTATGAGCGTCGGGAAATTGTACAGGACTGGATGACGGATGGTGAAATCATAGCACTAAAGGAGCGTCTGGAACAACTGCGAAAGGAGGAAACCTATGGACGAATTGAATACCCCAATGGTTATGCCGCCTGAAGAAAGCATTCCCGATTGGTATGATGGAAAACGCATCAACGAAGTGCTGTTTTGTCAGCAGTTCTTAAAAAAGCATCCCATGAAATGTGTCAGAGGAAGGCTGTTCACAGTGGATGGACTGATTGAGGACGAGGCGCAAATCGGCAATCTCATTCTGGAGGAGATCTCCGGCTGTCTGACCTCCGGGCTTTCCAAGGTGGTGGCAAATCTGCTGGCCAGTATCAAGCTGCAAGCCTATTCGCCGCCCCTGCCCATCGAGACTGACCGTATCCATGTGGCAAACGGGACACTCTTTCTGGATGGGCGTTTCACCGAGGACAAAAGCTATTGCAACAACCGTCTGAGTGTGGCCTATCTCCCCGATGCACCGCCGCCTGTGCGCTGGCTGCAATTTTTATCCGAGCTGCTTGTCCCGGAGGACATTCCCACCTTGCAGGAGTATATGGGCTACTGCCTATTGCCTACCACAAAGGGGCAGAAAATGCTCCTGATGATTGGTAAGGGCGGCGAAGGAAAGAGTCGAATCGGACTTGTAATGCGCTCCATGCTGGGAGATAACATGAATACCACCAGCATCCAGAAGGTAGAGAACAACCGTTTCAGCCGTGCAGACCTGGAAAACAAGCTGCTGATGGTGGATGACGATATGGATATGAGTGCCCTGCCCAAGACCAACTATATCAAATCCATCGTGACCTCAGAGTGCAAGATGGATATGGAACGCAAGGGTGTTCAAAGCTATCAGAGCCAGCTTTATGTCCGCTTTCTTTGCTTCGGCAACGGCGCTTTAACCGCTTTGCACGACAAGTCAGACGGCTTCTTCCGCAGGCAGATCGTGTTGACCACCAAGGACAGGCCAGCAGGACGAGCCGATGATCCATTTCTGGTGGATAAGCTGACACAGGAGCGTGAGGGCATCTTTTTGTGGTGTCTGGAGGGTCTGCGGCGGTTGATTGGGAACGAGTATCAGTTCACCATCAGCGATAGAGCCAAAGAAAATATGGAGACAGTAAAGCGCAGCAGCAACAATGTGATCGAGTTTTTGCAATCCGAGGGCTATATCCGCTTTAAGGCCGACAGCGAAGCCAGCTCCAAGGCTATCTATGAAGCCTATCTCCGCTGGTGCGAGGACAACGCACAAAAGCCTATGTCAGCAAATCGTATCAGCTCAGAGCTGGCCCAGAATGAACGGCTTTATAATGTGGAGGCTACCAACAATGTGTACGCAGCCGGAAAGCGGGTGCGTGGATTTATCGGAGTGGAGGCGATGAACTTGCTTCCTTATTAAATATGAGAACTGGACTTCAAAACTGCCGTACATGCCGTACACGATGTACGGCAGTTCTCAACTCCGTTTTCAAAAAGCTATTTTACCGCAAAATCAGCGTTCTTTATGTGCAATGTGCTGCGATTACCGCATTTTCTTGCGGTATAAACAGCGATTTGACAAAGCAAACGCAAAATCCAAAGACCAATCGGTGTACAGCGGCGTACAGCACTGGCGTTTACCGTACAGAGCCGTACACAAACAATCTATTTTCAAGGCCGCACAGCGGCAGAAAGGACAAACTATGAACTATATGAACAATAACCCTATAATCATCGGCATCGACCACGGCTATGGGAATATCAAGACTGCACATTGCTGCTTTCCTACGGGCGTGATCATCTCTGACAAGGAGCCGACCTTCAAAAGCAATCTGCTTGTCTACAACGGCAGCTATTACACCGTGGGCGAAGGTCACAAGGAGTTTATCTCTGACAAAATGACAGACGGTGACTACTATATTCTGACCCTTGCTGCCATTGCAAGAGAGCTGAATATCCGCAAGCAGACCTCTGCCCGTGTGCATTTGGCGGCGGGGCTCCCTCTTACTTGGGTCAGCGAACAGAAGGATAGCTTCAAGGCGTACCTGTTGCAGAATGAAATGGCGGATTTCATTTTCCGTGGTGTCAGCTATCATGTGGAGTTTGCCGGAGCGGACATCTTCCCGCAGGGCTTCTCCGCTGTGGCGGACAGACTGCGGGGATTCAAGGGCATCAATATGCTTTGCGACATTGGCAACGGAACGATGAATGTCATGTATATCAACGAGCGCCGTCCGCTATCTCAGAAGTGCTTCACGGAGAAGTACGGGACAAACCAGTGCATGATTGCTGTCCGGGAAAATCTCATGCGGCAGTTTGGCGCATCGGTAGATGATACGATTCTGGAGCGTGTGATTCGCTTTGGGACGGCAGACATCAGCGAACGCTACCTAACTGCTATCCAGAACACAGCGAGGGATTACACCGCAGGCATCTTCCGCAGACTGCGTGAGCATGAGTATGACCCGGAACTGATGAGGCTCTATGTTGTCGGCGGTGGAAGCTGCATGGTGAAGAATTTCGGAGAATATGATGCCAGCCGGGTGATGATCAATGATGACATCTGCGCCACAGCCAAGGGCTATGAGCTGCTGTCTGCACAGAAAATGCAAAAGAAAGGCGATCTTGTATGAAGCAAATCTACACAACAACACTTCGGCTGAATCTGGAGAACGAAGCAGACCGCAGGGCGTGGGAGCATTTGCAGAGCCTTGACAGGCGAGAATATCGTTCAGTCAGCAAGGCAGTCGTTTCGGCGGTCAACGCTTACTTTGACCGTAGCAAGCAGCTTGCCGATGATCCCTATCTGGAAACACGGGAGAAGGAGGACGCTTTCCTCAGCCGGATCGAGGATACCATCTCACGCAGCTTGCAGAGCTGTACGCCGGTAAGCCTTGGCGGTATCCTACAGCTTATGCAGAGCGCACAGCCTGCCGCTGCTCTTGTTTCGGAGGAAACCGAGGAGGACATTTCAGCTGCGCTGGATTTTGCAGACGGCTTTTGAAATTACTTTTCTTGATTTTACTACTATGTTGGTGGCAATACAATCCGTCTTTGCTACCAAATTGGCAATTCTCAGAATGAGGAAAACAATTTACCATCAGTTCTGCAGGGAGTTGGTATCTGTGTGATACCAGTTCCCTGCTTTTTACTATCACGAAGCCGCCCAGCGGCAGAAAGGAGCCAGATATGGCAAATAAAAAGATCATGACCAAGGAAGAATTGCAGGCCAAGCACCGATTGGAGGAGGCACAAATGCGGGATCGGGCGAAAGAGCGAAAGGCCCGTACCAGACGCTTGATTCAGGAGGGCGCTGTTTTGGAGAAAGTATTTCCAGAGGCTCAGCAAATGGAGCTTGAAAAATTAGAGGACTTGTTATATGAGAAGCTACACTAATCTGCGAGGGGCGTTCCGGGCAACCGGGGCGTCCCTTCCTTTTTTATCCCGAAGGGCGCACTTACTCACCACCTGCGAAGCAGGCGGTGGTATCCCTTCCGTTGGTCGGGCTCGTGCGCTCTTCACGAACTGTCCATCGGACACTTCTCCAGAGAGGGCAGGAAATGCCGCAAGTCAGCATTCCCTGTGCAGTCGGCGCTTCTGCTGATGCAGAGATTGCTGCTTGTCGCACCAATCCGGCAGATACTCTGCCCGCCTCCTGCCTGCGAAAACCTGCCACCGGCAGCTTTATCGCAGATATGGGCAGCAATGCAGCCCATTTTCTCTTTGCAAAGAGAAACAGAAACCAAGGGGTGGCGTTTTACCACCCCCTCACAAAATACGAATCGAGGTGAACGCAAATGGCAATTTACCACTTGGAGGCAAAGGTGGTCAGCCGGGGAGCCGGACGCTCCGCCTGTGCAGCCTCCGCTTATCTCAGCTGCTCCCACATCCTCAATGACTATGACGGAGTACAGCACGATTACACCCGAAAGCAGGGGCTTGTGTGGCAGGAGGTATTCCTGCCGGACATGGCCCCACCCGCATGGCAAGACCGAGAGGTTCTCTGGAACGCCGTGGAGGAAAACGAGAAAACCAAGGACAGCCGCTTAGCCCGTGAGTTTGTGGTAGCCCTGCCCATAGAGTTGTCCCTAGAGCAATGGCAGACGCTGTTGACGGACTTCGTACAAAACCAATTTGTCGCAGACGGGATGTGCGCCGATCTGGCAATCCACGATCCTGATCCACCGGGTCATAATCCACATGCCCACATTCTCTTGACGGTGCGCCCGCTTGATGAAAGCGGCAAATGGCAATACAAAACGGAGAAGGAATATCTCTGCAGCCGTGACGGTGAGGAACGGGGCTTTACCGCTGCCGAGTTTAAGGCTGCACAGGCTGACGGATGGGAGAAACAGTACCAGTACAAGGTAGGCAGGAAGAAAGTGTATATGACACCATCCGCAGCTGAGGAACATGGATATGAGCGTGCCAGCAAGTATCCCAAAAGCACCAAATACGGGAGACAGAATCCCATTTCTGAACGCTGGAACAGCGAGGAACAGCTCCTTATCTGGCGCAAAGCATGGGCAGATGTGACAAACAAATATTTGGAGCGATACGGTCATGAGGAGCGCATCGACCACCGCAGCTTTGTCGAGCGAGGCATTGACGAGCAGCCCACCATCCACGAGGGCGTGATTGCCCGTGCTTTGGAACAGAAAGGTATCGTGTCCGACAGGTGCGAACTCAACCGTCAGATCAAGGCGGACAACAGGCTCCTGCGGGAACTGAAGGCGCAGTTCAAGAAAATTACGGAGGCGGTGAAGAACACGCTGCCCGCTATTGCAGAAGCGTTGGAAAAGCTGCGGGAAAATATGCTGATCTTCTGCTATCAGTTAGGGCATATCCGCAGCAGCAAGAAACAGATGACCGGTGCCTTGAATATTCTGAAGCCAAATCTGGCACAGTACCGCTCCCTTGTGCAGCAGATAAAGGAAACAACCAAAGAACGGAAGTCCCTACTGGCTGAAAAGAAATCCCTTCCTGCGATCCACTTTGTCAGGCACCGTGAGCTTGCCTCCAAAATAGCCGAGTTGACGGAAAAGTTAGAGGAGCTAAAAAGCGAAAAGGCTATGCTGCTTCATTCTCTGGAATACCCAGAGGACGCCACAAGCGATATCTTCCAGCGCCAGATTGACCGCTATGAAGATAATCTCAAACGGCTTGAGGCGCAGGAGAATAAGTATGCCGGAGAGCTGGAGGCTGCATTGTCTGAGTATGCCGAGCTGAAAGAGCAAGCTTCCGGCTTTGATTCCTTGCAGCTTTATCTGGAGCGGAAGGCACTTCGACCTGACAGAGAGAAAGCAGCAGCCCAACGCATTGAAGCGGCTTATGGCGACAAGTTCAGTTGGTGGTTGATGGAGAGTGGCCTACGGGATGTGTCTGGCTATCTTGACGAATATGCACAGGAAAAGACAATGGATCGAGAACTGCGGCAAAGGCGGCGATCGGAGCGGCTTGAGCGTAAGATGAAAAACAGAGATATGGAACGTTAAAAGTGCTGGAGGTTGAAACTTCAGGTGAAGTCTGTGACATAGGGGGATGGAGATAATCCCTATACGTCAAGCGTAAAATAAGCACCGGTATGGGTTTTCCATACCGGTGCTTGCAATATTTAATCGAATTCTATCACTTAAAATCAAAAGAGTTTTCCAACAACTTATCAAGTGCTGCCATCAGTTCCGCTCGAACAGCCTCTCTTTCACTTTCTCCGCCTGCATTTTCGATATAGATGGAATAGTTATCAAATGTGATATAGGCGTAATAGATCACAGTCTTAATTCCTTCGCTGTTTGCATTTGTAACGAAGTAGCCAGCTTTAACTGGCGTATCTCCAACCATAGATACATTTCCCTTGCCAATTACGGTAGTATCCATAAGATTGTTCCCAGACAGCGAAACAACAAATTTCATATCGCTGTAATGACCATCAAAGCCAACAAATGCTACATCGTCCAAGGTAAAGAGGGCATCTCCGGAAATCGGAAGATCACCGAAAATAGTCTGAACCTCATCTTTGGTCAATGCTCGTGCTTGCAAGTTCAAACTCAGAGCAGAGGCTACCGTATCTGCTTTAGTGAAAGATATGGTAGTTCCATCACCTAATGTAGCTGTTTCTGTACTTTTGCCGAATAATCCCATACTAAACACTCCCACCACGATTAGACAGAGACACGCAGCAATTGCCCCAAATTTCAGCCAAATGCTTTTTTGTTTCTTTGCCTGATAACTCGCCGTTTCTTCGATATGACGGCTACCAATGCCACCAACGGCGTCAGAGATGTTCTTTCGTGTCATAAATCATACCCCGCTTTCTGTAAATGATTTTTAAGTTTGCTTCTGATTCGGGAAAGGCGAACAGACACATTGTTATTTGTTGTACGAAGCCTCTTTGCAATTTCTGTAATGCTATCTGAGTACCAATACCTTGCTACAAACATAACCCTGCTTTCCTGATCCAAGCTGTCAAGGAAACGATCAATTTCCTGTGACAGCTCCTTTGCATCCACTTCCTGTTCAATAGTAGATGCAGAAGTTAGGCACTCTTCCAACTCATCAAGTGCAACATCATAGTAACTGTTTCGCTTTAGTGCAGTATTTGCGTGGTATTTTGCGGTAGCGATATTGCGGGTAATACGAAAAATATAGGTTCTGAGTGGGTCAGGTCTTTCTGGAGGAATTGCATTCCACGCAGCAAGGTATGTATCATTTACACATTCTTCTGCGTCGGGTTCGCATTTCAAAATGTTGTTTGCAATTCTTTTGCAAGTTGAACCGTATTTTGCAGCAAGTTCAGCTATTGCCTGCTCAGTACGAGCAAAGAACAGTTCAATGATCTTCACATCCTCTAACAAGGTATCCACCTCCTCACCTATGTACTATGGATCTGGCGGACAATCTTACAGAAGCGAGGGAAAATTTCACACCTTTATTATAGTACATTGCAATTCTATTTTCTATCGCCTCAGCAAAATCGTTTGGCACCAGTCGAGGTCGCTCGGCAGTCTGAAAATATGGTCCTTCGGTTTTGGTAGAGTTGCTCGCAGCAGAGGAGGCGTAACAAAAAATTAAAGGTAGCTGCCCGGACAGAATGGGTTGGGTGGAAAAATAAATAATATCCGAAACAGGATGACGGAAATTGTTAGCGCCGAGTTAATTCGTACACAGTTAGTGTTTAAGTGTTTACAAACAGCCCATTGATATTGTTCGTTTGTGCGTATATAATATATATAACTATTTGATGCGGAGGTAAACTATGTTTGAATACATGACAGTACAGGATGCGGCTAAACTTTGGGGAATATCGGTGCGTCGTGTTCAAAAGCTGTGTGAGGAGAATCGCATTGATGGAATTGTTCGGCTACCTCGTGCATGGCTAATTCCCCAAGATGCCCAAAAGCCGGCTGATGGAAGATATAAACAAAATAAAAATGAATTTATAGCTGACAACAAGGAGAACACACGATGAGTAAATTGTTATTAGTGGAGGATGACCAAAGTATCGTATCCTCATTATCAGACTATTTAGGAAATGAAGGGTTCAAAATCGAAAATGCTCCCGGTCAAAAAGAAGCAATAGAAAAATTGGATAGCGACCAATACGATATAGCCTTGGTGGACATTCAATTATCAAACGGAAATGGTTTTTCTGTTTGTTCTGCAATTAAAGAAAGAGGAACTATGCCAGTTATTTTCTTAACGGCTTCTGATGATGAATATAGTGTTGTGGCTGGGTTAGATATGGGGGCTGACGATTATATCAGCAAACCGTTCAGACCAAGAGAACTGCTTTCAAGGATCAACAGCGTATTAAGGAGAACTAAGAACACACAAAACATTATCAGTTACCTCGACTTAGTTGTGGACACAAATCAAGCAACCGTATCAAAGAATGGGAAAGAGATTTTGTTGTCTGCTATGGAATATAAGTTGCTGTTAGTCTTTTTGCGTAACAAAGGTATTGTCCTTTCTCGCAGAAGATTGTTGGAGCTTTTATGGGACACTACTGGGGAGTTTATCAATGATAATACATTGACTGTCTATATGAAAAGGCTACGTGACAAAATTGAAACCAATCCGC
This sequence comes from Alitiscatomonas aceti, assembly GCF_025567195.1. NCBI lineage: Bacteria > Bacillati > Bacillota > Clostridia > Lachnospirales > Lachnospiraceae > Alitiscatomonas > Alitiscatomonas aceti. The sequence goes on from NZ_JAOQJF010000022.1 coordinate 50,296, forward strand.
AGGAGCCGGAAATCATAATTACCGTTCGTGGGCTTGGCTATAAGGTGGGTTGATATGGACTTTATCAGAAATAAAGAAGTTAAAAGGCAAATTGTTGTCAGCAGTATTCTTATTCTATTTTGGGGCGGCATTGGCATTATCGTTGATAGCAAAGCTGTGTGGATTGTTCTGTCGGCTATCATTTCATCCAGTGCAGTTTCCCTCTTTTTCACATATCAGAGATACAAGAAAATTGCTGATTTTAGTTTGCATATTGATAGGCTGTTACATGGAGATGAAAAAATTTCTTTTGGGCAGTTTCAAGAAGGTGAGTTATCTGTTTTACATGATGAAATATCCAAGATGACAAGACGGCTTATTGAACAGGCAGAAGCTCTGAAAATGGAGAAAGGTAATTTGGCAAATGCTTTAGCCGATATTTCACATCAATTAAAAACACCTTTGACATCGCTGAATATCTTAAATGCTTCTCTGTGTAATGAGGAACTGACTGACGAAGAAAGGTATGAGCTGATCCGCGAACAGACTATGCTCTTATCAAGAATGGAGTGGCTGATAGCCACACTTCTGAAAATATCCAAGCTGGATGCAGGAACGATTACTCTAAAGCCACAGGCGGTATACTTAAAAGATGTGGTAGAAAAAGCAATTCGTCCTCTGGAGATTGCGGCAGAATTAAAAATGCAGACAATCACGCAAGTGATTCCGGCAGAATTAAAACTATCTCTTGATACTGATTGGACTGCTGAAGCCTTGGGGAATGTAATCAAAAACTGTATCGAACATTCACCAGAGGGCAGCACTATCGAAATCAAGGCAATAGAAAGACCTCTTTTGACACAGATCATTATAGAGGATAGCGGAACAGGTTTTCAGGAAAAAGACATCCCCCATTTATTTGACCGATTTTATCAAGGAAGTGGCTCTACAATCGGTAATGCCGGTTTGGGGTTGGCTCTGGCAAAGACGATCATTGTCAATCAGGGTGGTGTCATCCAAGCGAAAAATCGGGAGTCAGGCGGTGCAAAATTTGAAATCTGCTTTTATCGGGGGACTGCTTAATGCAGCCCCTTTTTAAGTGACATTTTTGTAATGAAAAAGTAATGAAGCAGTCACTTGGCTTTGCTATACTGAATTGCAAAAATATATGGAGGAACTTTTTATGGAGATATTAAGAGTAGAGAATATCTGCAAAACCTATGAAATGGACAATGCTCCTGTCCATGCTTTGTCAGATGTTTCTTTTTCCGTCGATAAAGGAGAGTTTGTTGCAATCATTGGAGCATCTGGGTCTGGCAAGTCTACCCTGTTGCACATTTTAGGTGGTGTTGACAGACCGACTTCGGGAAAAGTATTTGTGGATGGACAGGATGTTTATGAGCAAAATGAAGATGAATTGGCTGTATTCAGAAGAAGGCAGGTTGGGCTTGTCTATCAGTTTTATAATCTGATCCCGGTTTTGACTGTCGAGGAAAATATCACGCTGCCGATTCGATTGGATGGGCGTAAAATCAATCAGGAGCGTTTGAAAGAACTGCTATCCACACTCAAACTGGTAAAGCGTAGAAAGCACCTGCCAAGTCAGTTATCCGGCGGTCAACAACAAAGAGTGGCAATCGGACGAGCGTTGATTAACGCACCTGCGATTATCCTTGCGGATGAGCCAACGGGAAATCTGGACACGGAGAACACAAGGGATATTATGAAACTTCTGCGTGAATCCAATGAAGTCTATCGCCAGACAATGATCCTGATTACCCATGACCGTGAAATCGCAATGCAGGCAGACCGTATTCTGGAAATTCAGGATGGCAGACTTGTGAGGGATGAGGTGATACGCTGATGAATATGATTTTCATGCTTACACTCAGGAATCTGTTGTCGAATAAAAAGCGTACCCTACTCACACTTTTAACCATTCTTTTGTCAATCAGTATGATAACCGCTATTCTCTGTGGGGGATGGTCGTTGGTTGATTTTTTGAAAGAGAAAGAAAAAGTGTATGGTGGCGATTATGACTACTACATGGAGGATTTGACTTGGGAGCAGGTTCAAGAGCTATATAGTCAAAACAATGTAGGCGAAGTTTCGCTTCTCCGCTTTGCCGGAAACAGTTTTTACGGGGAGAAATCCAACAGTACAATGCTCTCCGTTGGCGAGATTGACGAGAACTTTACCCAAAGATTTTCGTTAAATCAGTATTTGCTTGCAGGGCGTTTCCCGCAAGATGAAAATGAGATTGTTATTTCAGAATCTTTTTTGAAGAAAAACAACATGAATACAGAGATTGGAGATACGATTTCTTTAACTCTTGGTTCAAGAATTTGGGATGAATATAATGCCCAGCTTTCCGGGCTGACAAATTATAGGGGCGAAGAAGAAAGCTTCGTTCCAACAAAAGAGAAAGCGTATGTAGTTGTTGGTATTCTGTCAGATGTGAATGACTCAAAAATCGCAGCAAACTATAATGCCTTTGCAGGTGTTGACAAAACGGCATCCGATTTTGCTGCGTATGTCAAGGCAAAGAATTTATCCAATTCGATCTATACAGAAGCCGAAGAAGTGGCTGCGGCAGTAGACAGTCATGTAGCAAAGTTTCATTCGGAATTGTTAGTCTATCATGGAATTACCGGGGGTAAAGGAGCTGCAAAACTGATTGCTTTGGTGGTCATGGTCGTTTGTCTTTTGATGGCTGCATCTGCTTCAATGATCAGCAACGCCCTCTCCATTTCCTTACAGGAACGAATTAAGCAGATGGGAATGCTATCCAGTATTGGAGCCACAAAAGGGCAAAAACGCCTTAGCGTATATTTAGAAGCCTTCCTTTTGGGAGTGGTGAGCATACCCTTTGGATTGGTTGTTGGTATCCTGCTATCTGCTCTGTTATTAAGTGTGGTCAGGGCAGCTTTTGGAGAAACATTCACTTTTGGCATCGTAGAACTGTCCTTGAAGGTAAACGGATTGATCCTGCTCGTCAGCGGATTATCCGGCATTGCTTCTTTGTACTTCGGAAGTAGAAAGCCTGTGAAGCAAGCAGCTAAAATTACAGTTATTGAAGCGATCCGCCAGTCTAACAATGCGGTATCAAGAAAGAAATTCCGTGACGGAAAAATCGTTTCTTTGGTTTTTGGCATTTATGGTTCGTTAGCAGCAAAAAATATTAAGCGTAATCCAAAACGCTTCCGAGCGATTACCGGCTCTATTTTCTTGTCGGTGGTAATTGCCCTTTCCTTATATAGTTTCTCTGATTTTATGCTTTATCAGACATCCTTGGATATGAAGGAGGACGGTTCCTGTTATACTGATGTGATTTCGATGATTCAATACAAAGATATTCCTGTCGCAATCGGGGCATTATCGGATGAAAATATCACTGCGGATGTTTCCTATTCTTTTCAGCGATATATGACCGCTGAATTTTCGCAGGAACAAATCAATCCTGATATGCAAGGATATTTTATCAATGGTACGAAAGCAGAGGTATATGTCGTAGGATTGGACGAAGAACATTTTGTCTCTTTTTGCGATGAAAATGGATTCAGTCTGGATGTGACAAATTTCAATCATGGAATTTTGCTCAATCAGACTATGGGATACTATAATTCGGCACAAAATCGGGTAATTGCAGGCTCACCGTTTCTTATTGAACCGGGAACAGAAATCATTCCGCTGGGGGCATCCGAGGATGCCTTGCCGATTATCGTGGAAGAAATCGTTTCAGAAGAAAATGCAAATATCCAATCCATGTTTGTGAGAGATCGAGCTGTCCTCATCGTGCCTTTAAGTTATTTTAACTTGCTGATAGATGATAACGCCTATGTGGAAATGAGAATACAGACAGCACAGCATAAAGAAGCAATGGAATGTCTGGCTGACAGAGGATTTCCGCAAACTGTGGACATTGCAGCCGCAACGAATAATTCCAGACAGGTATATACGATTGCAAAACTGGTAATCTGCCTGTTCTCGATCCTGATGACGGTTATTATCAGCTTGAATGTTTGTAACACTATCTCGAATACGATTCATTTGAGAAGAAGCGAATTTGCTGTTCTGCGTTCTGTTGGTATGACTGCCAAAGGATTAAAATGTACGCTATTGCTCGAAGCTGTTTTGTACGGCGTAAAAGCATTGGTTCTTGCGTTGCCTGTGAGCTTTTTGATTCATTGTGCTATCTACTACTTCATATCGTCGGGTATGACACCATTTGCTTTTTATATGAACGGCGGTATTTATGCTCTTGCAGTTATGGCTGTCGGCGCTATGGTATGTATCGCTATGCTGTTTGCTGTTAGAAGCGTATCAAAGGTGGAAATTGTAGAGGAACTGAAATTGAGCAATATGTAATCATTCAATCTAACAAAGCAACTGAAACAGAGGTAATAGAAATTGCGTAAAAAGAAACTGGTAAAGAGAGTTGCAGGCATTGCTTTGACTGTTGGTGCAGTTATACTTGCCATTGTATGTGTTGGTAAAGTAAATCGCATTCAGAACGAAAAAGATATTATTGGCACATGGAAGGATGCAAATGCTGAGGAGATATTTACCTTTCAAGAAAACGGGGAACTTGCTGTGAGTAAAGATATGCCCGATTCGGGTCTATCCTGCGGTGACGCATATTATAGTTTTTCTTACTCGGATATAATCTGTGTTACACAGGGAAATAGTAGTGTAGAATTTGAGATAGAAGTAGATCAAAACGAATTGAAAATCTTCTTCATGGGACAAGAATATCTGGAATTGGAAAAGTAATGATTACAAATAAAAGAAAACCATTGAGCCGATAATTCGCATCCTTTGCGGACTAACGGCTCTGCATATATTTTGAACGCTATTTTCAGAAACATTGTGTTTTGCAGAAAAGCCCCTTGACAAATTCCATCTCAGAAAATGTACCTTGAAGAATATGCCCGTCAGCACGGCATGAGAAATATCCGGCATTTTTCGGACGATGGGTAC